>CADBUA010000280.1 GCA_902797665.1 uncultured Lachnospiraceae bacterium
AGCATCCCCAGGATCAGCGCCAGATACTTTTCCCCTTTCATCTTCGCAGCTCTCTCATGCTCTGCCAGGGGCGGCAGCATAGCTGCTCTCCCCTGTCCCGGCAGGCAGCAGCGCCGCCATAGTTTCTTCCTCTCTCCCCGCACGAATTCTGCCTGAAGATACGCACTTTCTCTCCGCCCTGTCCATCGCGGCGTTACAGATGTTCAAAAGGTGGTCCAGGGCGGCATTCTGCCGTTTATAGACAGTGCTCTTCGACAGCCCATAGCGCTCCGCGGCAGCCTCCAAAGACAGCTTTTCCAGGTAGAGGATCCGGATGAGTCCAGCTTCGTTGAAGGACAGGCGCCGGATGCAGTCATAGACCAGGCGGATTCTGCCGCTCTCTTTCTCCAGGGTCCTGATGGTGAGGCAGGCATCATACTCCTGTTTTTCCACATCCCGCTCCGCAGCCATCAGGGCGTGAAAGAGCGCGTCCTGATCTGGGGTTCCCTTTCCCCCGGCATAGTCCAGGCGGAGCGCATGCAAAGATCTTCTTGCCAAAGCCTCGCTGATCGACTCAATATTCTCCCGTACGCGGGTCATCTCCATCCGAATGTTTGTCTCCGTCTCCCGGATCTCTGCAAGATATGTCTTCAACTGTTCCCGGTTCTCAAACCTTTTGCCTGCCATATAGATGCTTCCTCCCATGATGAGCCTTTGAAAGACCTGTGTGATTTTTCTCTGCGATCTGTTCCACTTCCCATTCAACTTTTCCTTCAGCTTTTCCTTCAGTTTTCTTCATAAAGATCCCGCGTATAGACACACAGCTCTGTGTCCTTCAGTTCCTCTCCCTTCCGGTTGGCGGCAATCACACCGCAGGCCTTTTGAAAACGGTCAAAATCTCTCATCAGCTGGAAGCTGGTCTTTCCTCCCTCCGGAAAGTCCGGTTCGTAGACGATGTACGCACACCCTGCTTCCCGGAGCATCCGCATGATGTCCCAGACGGCGCTCTGACGGAAATTTCCGGAAGCTTTCTTCGAAGTCAGCCGATAGATCCCCACAGGCCTGTCGCCCGCCATCTTCAGGATTCTCCCTGCGACATAGTCCTTACGGACCATGTTGGACTTTACGATCGCCCCGATCAGGCTCTGAGGAATCCCCTCTCTCTGAAACTCGGAGAGAAGTTCTCTGCTGTCTTTGGGCAGACAGCTTCCTCCATACCCAAAAGAAGGATTGTTATAGAAGCTGCCGATCCTGGGATCTGCCGAGACTGCCCGGTTCAGGGATTCTGAGCAAAGGCCCAGGGCTTCGGCATAGGTATCGAGTTCATTGAAGAAGGCTGCCCGCATGGCCAGATAGGTATTGGAGAAGAGTTTGGCCGCTTCCGCTTCCCGCTCGCAGAGAATCATCACCCGTACATTCCCAGGATCCTGCATGCCGCCTCGAAGAAGCTCCACGAATTCAAGCGCCTTCTTTTCCGCCTCTTCCACTTCCTCCACCTTCGCTGTTCCCAGCACAATCCTTGACGGATTTCTCATATCCCGAAGCGCAGTCCCCTCCCGGAGAAACTCCGGAGAGACCAGAAAGCATGCCTTCATATCGGGATAGCGCTCTGAGATCTCATGCCGCATCGCGCTGGTAAAGCCCACCGGCACCGTGCTTCTGATCACGATCACAGGGGCAGTCTTCCTTCCGGCAGATCTCACAGCCTCGCAGATGTCCGAGATCACAGCCTCCACAATGGAAACACGGAAGCTCCCGCGGTCTGGATCCAGATCTGTCGGCACCGCGATCAGGACAAAGTCCGACTCCGCATAGACCTCCCGCCCGTCACAGATGGCCCTGAGCGCGTTCCAGTGGCTCTCAAAGTATTCCTCCAGATCCGCGTCCTTAATGGGGCAGCGTCCTTCATTGATCTGCCTCACCTTCTCCCTGTCCGTATCCACCAGCGTCACATGACATGTCTCCGAAAGTACCGCCGCTGTAGCAAGGCCGACATAGCCTGCACCCACCACTGCTGCCTTTTTCTTTCCCCGCATACTCTTTCTCCTCTGTTCCTCGTTTCTGTTTTCAGCGATCTCTCTTCAGGCTTATCTCTTCACCAGCTCTCTTTTTCGTAGCTGGCCAGTCACAGGCGCCTGCAGGCATTCGGCCGACAGTTACTCCTTTTCTTAGCCCGCCTGAATCCTGTGCCAGGTCTCCCGGACGATCCCGCTCTTCTCTCCATCGCCATACCAGCGGTCCGGAGCGGCAACGATCCTGCCTTCCTCCCTGCCGAGGACAGCCCCCCACCAGCTGAAGGTGCTGTTGGCGATGATGCTGTGCCGGCAGGCGCTCATGAGGAGAAGGTCTGTCAGGGCGGACCTGCTGCCCGTGACCGGGACCATGTCCCCTCCCTGAAAAGGCAATCCGCTCAGGCTCCCCGGGCCTGCCTGGCTCTCCCCACCCACTTCCTCCTCCAGGCCCCTGAGGTAGTCCGGATCATCAGAGAAGAGAAAGAAAAGCGGATCCGGAATCAAAGCTCTCATATAGGCAATCGCCCTCTGGTAGTAGCCTTCTGTGCAGATCCCTCCGTAGCGACGCGTCTTCTCCAGGTAATCTCCCCTCCGGATGTGAACACTGACCGAATTCGTCCCCCGGATCCTGCAGAGAAGCCTCTTCGTCTGAGGATCCAGGCCTCCCTCCGGGAGGCGGATCCTCCGGCGGAGCATGGCTCCGCCGCGGGGGAAGTAGCGCTCATCCTGCCAGTATCCGGAGAGGTAAACCTGATCAAGGCCGGGCAAAAGGACACTGGGGTCAAATGATCTGGATTTCTCGATGTAAAGGCTGGAAGGTGTCTTTCCCGAGCGGATCCTTCGGACTGTCAGGCCCCGCCGGAGTCTCTCCGGCAGGTTCTTTTTCCAGCTGTATCCCCGGAGAGATCTGACAAGGTCCTCCCCAGCCTCCTCAAAGGGAATGCCGAGATCTTTCAGCGCCAGGGGACGGTCCCTGCCATAAATCCCGTACTGAAAGCCAGAGACATCCAGCTCTACCCGCTCTCGTCCATGGATGAGGCAGAGTTCCTCATAAAAAGCTGCCTGAAAAAGCTGATTTCCGATCCCATCCTTTGCCTCCAGAACGATCATCCCCAGTCCTCCCTGCATCTGTCTGTGTGATATTTTGCCAGCTGATACGCCTGAAGGAGCTTTTGGGCGTTCTTCTCTCTGTTCCAGATCTCAAGCGCAGAGCGGGCGGCGTGATCCCCCATGCTTTCGCAGAGATCAGGGTCCTGAAGCAGTGAAATCACGCTCAGAGCCAGCATATCAGAGGAACCGGGATGCACCAGATAGCCGTTTTCCCTGTCCTGGACCATCCCGGGAACGCCTCCCACAGCGGAGGAAACCGAGGGAACTCCGAGGCTCATGGCCTCTCCCAGGCTGTTGGGCGAGTTTTCGATGCTGGACGGCAGGACGAAGACATTGCAGCGGAGATACCAGTCCCGCATCTTCTCCGCCGAGAGAGGCCCGAGAAAGACCAGCTGCTCCTCCAGATGATTCTCAAAGATCAGCTTCCGGATGTAGCTGCCGTAGGGGGAGATCCGGATCAGCCGCCTGAGATGGGAGCTTTGACTGAAGGCGACATCATTGCCCGCCACGTAGAGTTTTGCCCCCGGGCAGAATCTCAGGATCTTCGGCATCGCCTCGATCATGATATGGAGTCCTTTCTGCGGAACGGATCCCTGGCTCATGAAGATCGACTGCCTCTCACAGTGGTAGAAATCCCAGCGCTTTCCTGGCTCGTAGAAGATCTCCCGAAGGGACTCATTGATCCGGTGGTAGTGGACATCCGGGTGAATCCCCAGGACACTGGCAAAGTCCCAGGCGGTTCTGCCAACCACATGGCCTGCCAGGGAAATGACCTTTTTCTCAGCCTCTCCTCTCTTTCGGAGACGCTCCGCTTCCCGGCGCATGGTCCCCCGAACCAGACTGCTGGGGGTGAAGGCTTTCTGTGCTGCCATGGGAATGCCCTCCAGGCTGTACTTCCAGTACTGGCTTGTCAGTCCCTGGATCGAGACAAAGGTCCGCTCCGGCCTTCCAAAGGCCTCCGCCGCAACGAGACTGTGGACGTATTCTGTGCCAAAGATATGAAGGATGTCAGGGCCGACCTTCCGGATCACCTGGGAGATCGTCTCCTTCATCGCCTTTGTAGCCCGCAGGGGATCCTCCGCCGGGAGAAAGCCCCAGGCCTTCGGCTGGGGAAAGGCGTAGTAGTGGATGCCCCCGGTCTCCCCTTCGGGGAGGCCGGCCGGGAGAATCCCGGCCGGAAATGGAAAGAGTACCGAGAGCTCCACCTGCTCCCTCAGCTGCCCCGCGTAGCCGGAAAGCCA
>CADBUA010000281.1 GCA_902797665.1 uncultured Lachnospiraceae bacterium
GCTGCGAAAAGTCAGGATCCAGACGCCTTACACAGGGGAGAGACGCTCATTTCTCCTCTCCCGGAACGCGAAGCATGGCTCCCTGATCCGCCGAGCTGACCTGAGATGCATAGCGGGCGAGATAGCCATCTGTAATCAGCGCTTTTCTCGGCTTCCAGGCCGCTTTCCGCTTCGCGAGCTCCTCCTCTCCGACCAAAAGCTCGAGTCTGTGGCTGGGGATATCGATCAGGATCCGGTCTCCTTCCTCCACCAGGGCGATGGGGCCTCCGACCGCGGCCTCCGGGGAGACATGACCGATGGCAGCGCCGCGGGAGGCCCCGGAGAAACGGCCGTCCGTGATCAAGGCGACTGTGGAGCCGAGGCCCATTCCAGCGATCGCGGAGGTCGGGTTCAGCATCTCCCGCATGCCCGGGCCGCCCTTGGGGCCTTCATAGCGGATCACCACCACGTCTCCCTCCCGGATCTTCCCGCCAAGGATCGCGGAGATGGCATCCTCCTCACAGTCAAAGACTCTGGCCGGTCCCTCGTGGACCATCATCTCTTCCACCACGGCTGACCGCTTGACGATGCCGGAATTCGGCGCCAGGTTCCCTTTCAGGACAGCGAGTCCGCCGGTCTCCGAGTAAGGCCTGTCGATGGGACGGATGACCTCGGGATCGAGATTCTCTGCCTTCTCAAGGATTTCCCCCAGCTTCTTCCCGCTGCAGGTCAGGCAATCCAGGTTCAGAAGATCCCGCTTTGTGAGCTCCTTCATGACGGCCATCACGCCGCCTGCCTCGTTCAGATCCTCCATGTAGGTCGGACCTGCCGGCGCCAGGTGGCAGAGGTTGGGCGTATGCTCAGAAACCTCGTTGGCGATGTCCACGTCGAGCTTCACCCCGGCTTCGCTGGCGATGGCCGGCAGATGCAGCATCGTGTTGGTGGAGCAGCCCAGAGCCATGTCCACAGTCAGGGCGTTCATGAAGGCTTCCCGGGTCATGATGTCGCGGGGGCGGATGTTCTTTCTGAGAAGCTCCACCACCTTCATGCCGGCATGCTTGGCCAGGCGCAGACGGTCGGAGTAAACCGCCGGAATCGTCCCGTTGCCCGGCAGGCCCATGCCGATGACCTCGGTCAGGCAGTTCATGGAGTTGGCGGTATACATGCCCGAACAGCTGCCACAGGTCGGACAGACCTTGCGCTCAAACTGGCGGAGCTGTTCCTCCGTGATCTTGCCTGCCGTATACTCGCCGACCGCTTCAAACATGGAGGAAAGGGACCTTTTTCTTCCGCCCACATGGCCTGCCATCATGGGACCGCCCGAGACAAAGATCGTCGGGACATTGATGCGGGCTGCCGCCATCAGGAGGCCTGGCACGTTTTTGTCACAGTTGGGGACACAGACCAGCGCGTCGAACTGATGCGCTTTGGCCATACATTCCGTGGAGTCCGCAATCAGATCCCGGGTGACCAGGGAGTACTTCATCCCCTCATGACCCATGGCGATCCCGTCGCAGACAGCAATGGCCGGAAAGACCCGCGGCACGCCGCCGGCCAGAAGCACTCCCTCCTTGACCGCCTCGACAATCTTGTCGAGGTTCATGTGCCCAGGGACAATCTCATTGTAGGAGCTGACAATGCCGATCAGCGGCCGTTCCATCTCCTCCTCTGTAAATCCCAGCGCATTGAACAGGGACCTGTGCGGCGCCTGCTGAATCCCCTTCTTCACTGCATCACTTTTCATGAAAACCTCCTCCTCCTGATCTCAGCGCTTTTGTCCGGGGGCAGAGCCCCGGACTTCTTTCCCGTCTTTCCCCGTTTCCTGACCGCTGATCTGAATTTTATTTTGGGTGTCTATGGGATTTCTCCAAAAAGCCTTTCCGGGTTCTGTGAAGGCCATTATACCTGAGGAGGCAGATTATGGAAAGAAAAGGCCTCCTCTTCCCCTGCAGCGCCATGGGCTCTGCCGGGGAGATCCTGTCACCAAAAGGACAAAATTCTTTTTAAGGTTTTTCCCGCACAGCCGGAAAATTTATGATATAATACCCCCTGAACTCGAAAAAATCCAGATTTTCTTGGTTTTTGAACAAGATTTCTATAACGGCTCCCCGGAACCGGAAATCGATTGAAGGCAGGTACATTATGGATAACTTGGATTACCAGATTCTCACCGAACTGAAAAAGAATGCCCGGCAGACTGCTTCTGACATCAGTAAGAGCATTCATCTCTCTGTCTCTACCGTGATCGAGCGGATCAAAAAGATGGAGAAGTCCGGACTGATCCAGTCCTACACGGTGATCACCGACGACAGCAAGCTCGGAAATGACATCACTGTGCTCATGGAGATCGGCATGGAGCACCCGCGCTTCAATGATGAATTTATCGAACACATCAACCGGGATCCGAATATCATTGCGTGCTACTACCTGACCGGCGAATTTGATTTCATGCTGAAGATCTGCTGCCAGTCCTCGGACCACCTCGAGCAGATCCACAACCGGATCAAGGACTATCCGGGCGTGCGCCTGACCCGGACCCACTACGTGCTCCGGACCGTGAAAAACATCCACTCCTCGGGTTTTGACTCCCTCA
>CADBUA010000282.1 GCA_902797665.1 uncultured Lachnospiraceae bacterium
CTGCGAAATAACAGTCGCAGGAGGATATAGATCGCCCCACATCTGGCAGACATACATGGTTTCCAGAACAAATAGCGCTGTTCAGGAAGGCTGAAGATGCAGCATTGTATGCATCTTGCTGATCCTGAAGCAGCAGGCGAAGGCCTCTTTCCCCGGCAAAGCGTTTCCGCCTCAGCGATGGAAGCGCGACACTGGATCGTTTTGGGATCAAAGGGAGCATACGGCGTGGGGGCCATATTCGTTTTCAGATAGAACCAACGCCAGAATACTCATGGGTCATCTTTGAGTGCTGACTTTTCTCATTTCATCTATCTGCCCTTGCAGATGCCTTCCACACACTACTTTTTTGAGAGATACTTCATAAGGCTCCTTTGGAAGCACAAAAAAGCCTGGCTTCTCAGCTTTTTCAGGATCTGCAGGCAATCTGAAGACTTGCAGATACATAAAGAATCCAGCTTTCAGACACGCTTTCATACATCTTGTTTACAAAAGGTCACGGAGAAGTCACACCCCTCCGGGAAAAATGGCGAGCGTCCAAAAAGAACTCTCCTCCCAGGTTGTTTCCCTGCTTTTGTCTATGCTATGTTTGGGTCGGACCAAGGCGGACATCCACTGGATGCTGTGGGTGATCAACCGCTCCGGTATGTGCATTCTTTCCTGCTTCGTACGCGCTGTTAACTCCGGCAGGAGAGTTCTGCCCAACTGGAACCTTGTGATTTTCCTGGCAGAGCATTTTCTGGAGAGAAGGAGAGGGTATGATTATCATCCGTTTCATTGGGATTCTGATTTTCTTGATCTGCTGCCTGGTTTTCTGCTTCCAGAAGACGAGAGTCCGACGAGCCCTCGCAGGATATCATTTCCTTGCGTCAGGAGTTCTGAAGGGTTTTCAGAAAGATTCCGCTGCGGATCAGGACGGAAGATTCTCAACAGCTGCGCTGGTGGAATATACCCTGGAAAAGAAAAAACGGAGAGCTTTCCGCAACTACATTGCCATGCCCAGCGAGGATGACGGACCTGCCTGCAAGGGGGCTCCTGTACAGATCTATGTGCATGATGAGGATCCGGATGACTTTCTGCTGGTGGGGCCGGAAACGAGAGAACTGGAAAGTGTGCCGCTCAAGATATATCTCGCGGCGGCAATCGGGATTTTTCTGATTGTGATTCCTTTTTTCCTTCCCGAGGTTGTGAAGATGGTGATCCGTGTCATCGTGCGTGTGATCGGAGTTGTGCTGATTCTTCTTTCGCTGGCCTGTCTGGTTTGGCGCATGCTTGCCCATCGCAAAGAAGTCAATGCACATCGAAGACAGACAGGGGTCACCAATGGTGTCCTGCAGGATTATTTGCCCGAGCAGTCTCTGCGTCTGTATTCCCCGGTCATTCAGTTTGAACTGAGTGGGAAGAAGTATGTGGAGGTTTGCAGGGATTATTCCGGAATCCTTTTTCCGCTGTATGGCGAGGGGACCTCGGTGGGGACTGAGGTCCATGTTTGCTACAATCCGGAGAATCCAAAGGACTTCAGTGCCATAGGCCCGGAAGAGGTTAAAAAGGGTCATCCCTGGTACCTGATCTTGCTGCCGATTGGTTTCCTTTTTTGCGTACTGCCCTGATCGAGCCGCGCGTGTGAGAATCTGTGAAATAAACGGCACGAGCGGGCATATACCGGCCCTGCAGCTTTTCAATCCGGATGGCTTTCGGCAAAAAACGTGGAATCTTAGACGGGGCTTAAGCTTTATCTAACATTTCTGACACATTTTCACCATGGACTTCAGTTATTATTATCCTGCGTTATTTGCGCGAGGGTGTGAATCTGCGAAAAAAGGAGCGTGAGCGGATATATACCAGCCAGGCATTTGGAAAATCTGAATGCTTCCCGGTATATGGATATAGCGCGGCAGAGACTTCAGGAGTAAAGGCGGAAGGTGTGACGGGATGAACGGGCGTACGTATTACGAGGATCTTGGGGTCCGCTACATGGAAGAATACGATGATTTGATGGCGGAAAGATGCCTGGAGTATGCCATCGCCCTGGGATCTGAGAAGGCGAAAAGCCTTCTTCAGTATCTAAAGTTTGGCGTTTCGGAGGAGGATTATTCTCAGGAAACTGCTGAGATCAGTGACTTTGATTATGAACTTGCGAAGCTCCGTTCGGTATCCCGGATGAAAGTGGAAGCCGGGAGGCTGAGCCGGAAAATTTCCTGGGAGATCGATTATCTGATCGATTGCGCCCAGGGAGCTGCGGAAGCCTTCCTACTAAGAGTTCACAGAGGTCAGATGGCCTGATTCGGCGGATCACTTTTGGGATGCATAGTATTGAGATTGCGGTTGAGTTTGGAAAAGCGCTGGAGATCAGCGCTTTTTTCCTTTTCTTCATTCCGATTCCGATCCTGACAACTGGGGGCAACAGAGGAGCTTTCTTTCAAGAGAATCCAGGAAACACAGCTGCAGCAGGCAGCTTTGAAGGATTCAGTCAGGAAGGCATCATCCCTGGCGTGAGTTCCTTCTGGCTTTCGGAGGCGAGTATAAACTTGAGCCAGCCTTGCGCACTTTGTGCCGAGCGTGGTAATACAGAGCAAAACAATCATGGAAGCGCTTTGGAAGCACTGCGAGATTTCCTGCATGGAAAGCCTGCATGGAAAGCCTGCATGGAAAGCCTGCATGAAAACGGTCAGACAGAGGAGAAGGAAGATGGGGAGAGAGATGAGCCAGGAAGAGAAGCATCTGAGCTGGAGCCTGCTTTCTGAGAAAAGCCTGGTAAAAAACCAGTGGATTGATTTTCGGGAGAGCGTCTGGAGATTTCCCGACGGCAGGGAGATCGGTCCCTTTTATACCGGCAGCAGGAAGGATTACGTGGTAATCACAGCCCAGGACACGGACGGGAATTATGTCTGCGTCAGACAGTTCCGACAGGGGATCCGGGAGGTCACGACTGAGTTTCCCGCAGGCGGCATTGAGGAGGGGGAGGAACCCTTATCTGCAGCGAAGCGGGAGCTTTCAGAGGAGACGGGCTATGAATCAGACGAGTGGAGTTTTCTCTCGAAGATCCCTTCCTATGCGACAATCTCCGATAACTATGCCTATCTTTTTTCTGCCCGGAACTGCCGAAAAGTATCAGGTCAGCATCTTGACTCCATCGAGTTTGTGGATGTGAAGACACTGACTGAAAAAGAGCTCAGGGATCTGATCCGGGAGGACCGCTTTCAGCAGGCGGTCCATATCCTGGCTTATTTCAGAGCGAAGGAAGATCTCTGCGGAGAGGGCTGAGAGAGACTCTGGCATGTTTGCAGAGGGGGTCAGAAGGAGAGATCCTCCAGCGTCAGATACTGAGGGCTGCGCTCAAAGCTCAAAAGTCCGAGCTGATCGAGGCGGACCCGGGCGGCGCTCCTGGAGACACGGAAGGTTCGGACCATTTCTGAGATGGTCTTCCTGGCCCAGTATTCGTTGTGGATGCCGGGAATTGCCGCAGCCAGCATAAGGGTCATCGATTTCGGCATCAGCAGGGCGGCGGCAAAGGCATCTGCCTGCCATTCCAGCCACTCGTTGTCTCCCCAGGTTTTCTCTGTCTGCTTTTCGTACTGCTGGTCTCCGATCCGGCAGGCGGTTCGATTGTAGAAGCTGGGGCTTATCTCTGCATGACGGCGGTGCAGATAGAGATGGCCACATTCATGGGCTGCCGTGAAGCGGCAGAGGTGCTCGGTATTTTCATCCCGCCCTTTCAGCCTTGCGTCGAGGAGAATGGTCCCGGCAGGGATCGTCGTCCGGCTTTGACTCCCCGTCAGGAGATCTTCAAAGAGAACATCAGGGAGATCCCGAAATACCGCAGCTCCGAGAATCGTTCCGCTCGAGGAGAGGAGCAGATAGCGCTCCGGGGCGTGCATATAGTCATGGGCGAAAGCGTGGATCCGGAGCGCCTTGGGCCTTTCGAGGAGGGCAGGATCATAATCCCGGAGAATCCGCTCCCCGAGATCATCGATCTCCCGTCGCCCGAGGATGGGTACCCCGTTCTGCTTCATTCGGATGTATGCTTTGAGCATCTTTTTCTCCCTTCCGCTCTGTGCTTGTCATCAGGATCAACCTGAAGAATCGAATTCAGTATATACCAGCGAGCGCGAGAATTTGCGACAAAATCGGGGAGAGCGGTCATATACCGGTGAAACACTTGGCAAATTCGAATGGTTCCCGCTATAATCAGACAGATCATTCTATTGCCGCGATGCACCACTGCCTGCCCGCGCCGGGATCTCCCGAAGAGCTTGACGCATGAAGGCTGAATGGAAACTGGGAGGAGGGGTTTATCCTATGAGAAAAATCCAGAAGAGGATCCTGTCTCTGGCACTTCCCCTGTTCGTGATTCTGATTTCCGGACTGACCTTTGCCGCATCACCGGAGGCCGCGATCGGGAAGACGAAATACGAGACGCTGGAGAAGGCTCTGAACGCTGTGAAAAAGGGGGAGACGATTCGGCTTTTGAAGAACATCCGCTGCGATGAGGGAAAGTTCTATGAGCTCAGAAAGAATACATCCTATAGCATCGATTTCTCTACCTTCAAGATTCAAAAGCTGGGTGGGAATCCGGCAGTGGATACCGGTTCAGCCTTTGTAATCCGGAAGGGGAAAGTCTCCTTTGAAAATATGGTCATTTCCGCAAAGCGCGGCGATGCTGGAGAGCCTCTGGCGCTGAAGGTCGCCGGAGGGATCTGCGTGATCCGCTCCGGGATGCTGTCAGGTCCGATTCGTAATGAGGGGACGCTTTACCTGAAGGGAGGCTCCTTCAAGGGGCTGATCACGAACAGCGGAGAACTGGAGATCACATCCGGCAGCTACCGGGCAGATCTTATGAATGAGGGAAGGATGCGTGTGCGTGGGGGAGAATACAGGGGGAAGATCCTGATGTCTCCTGGCGCCAGAACAAGTGTTTCCAGCAAGGTCGATGTGACCGTGGAAAAGGTGGGCTGGTCCACGCGAACTGCCAGTCAGGCAAAGATCATTGAGGGCATGAAGGCCTATGCCAAAAGGCAGATCGGGCGGCACGCCTATTTCTCGGTTCTGTATCTTGACCCGAATACGATGCCTGCGATCTGGTATTCAGACAGCCGAAAGTTTGAGGCTTACAGCTATTACATGTTTACGAATGTCTACTGCGCGGATTACGGGAGCATGAAACTGTACTATCAGATCGTGAAAAACGCGATCCGGCCAAAGTCCCTGACCGAGGAGGAGGCTCTGGCCATCACACGGAAGACAAAAGCTGTTCAGGTCCCAATCTACGCGCTGACAGCTAAAAATATCGAGAAGTATGTGAAGTGAGGAAATTGAGCAGCAGGAGGGACTCCTGCTGCTCAATTTTCTGTACAAAGCGGGACGAGCTATCGAAGGCAGGAAGAAGGCCAGAGAAGTGCCGAAGAAAAGCTCCCTCTTATGGCTTTTCCGGCTGCCTCTTGATGCTTTATTCGCTTAAAGATTCCCTGTGGATTTTTGCGGCAAACAAAGATCCACAGTTTTTTGCCTATGATTCCTGTCATCGTCAGGCATGCCGGGGCTGGAGTCCTTTACTCGTAGCTGTCCATTCGCGAGCTCCTGCAGGCATTCAGCCGGGCTGAGGCTCCCGCGTCCGCATTGAAAGTGCGCCGGGCTTTTGCATAAAACTGTACTACCGCGCTCGGCGCAAAGCGGACTGGACTGCTTTTTTCTAAGAAAAAACGGATATCCTGCGACTGTGCGGTGCGGAACGAAGTCGAGCCTGGGGGCAGGGGAGATGCATTTCTGATATACTGTATCTGAGCATTTCTGCGCCGGGATGATTGCCTGGACAGATAGATA
>CADBUA010000283.1 GCA_902797665.1 uncultured Lachnospiraceae bacterium
ACTCAGAACCTGTGATGGACGAGCTCATCGTGAACAGCGATGTTCGCGCATCTGCTGATCTGCCAGGACTTATACCGGGAACCATTCGAGTTTGCCAACTGTTTCAGCGGTATATGCCCGCTCGCGAAAGGTTGTCGCAAGTTCTCACGCTCGCGGGTATAAATGACAGCCAGAAGTCTTCCCCGGGGACCTCTCTGTTCACTCCTGCTCCTGCTCTCTCTCCTGCTTCGCGGCTGAAGTCAGGGCGCTGAACAAGCCCCGGGCATTGGAGACGCCGATCAGACGGATGCCCTCCACCTTTCCGATGGATTTGGCATTGGCAGCCGGAAGGATGACATTGGTAAAACCGAGCTTCTTTGCCTCCCGGACGCGGAGCGGCGCCTGGCTGACCGCCCGGATTTCCCCGGACAGACCGATCTCTCCGAAGACCAGTGTCTTCGCGTCCAGCACCACATCCTTGTAGGAGGAGATCACCGCCGAGACAATCGCCAGATCCAGCGCCGGTTCCCGGAGCCGGACTCCCCCGGCGATGTTAACATAGACATCCGTCTGAAACAGATTCAGGCCAAGCCGCCGCTCCAGAACAGCCAGAAGCAGGTTTACCCGGTTCAGATCCGCCCCGTCGGTAGTTCGCCTGGGGTAGGCCATGTTGGTGTGGGCGGTCAGTGCCTGGACTTCCACCAGGATAGGCCTCGTCCCCTCCATGGAGCAGGCGACAACCGATCCTGACGCCCCTTCGGGGCGTCCTTCCAGCATAAACTCCGAGGGATTCTGCACCTCCCGAAGGCCATCCTGCTTCATTTCAAAGACCCCCATCTCATCGGTGGAACCGAAACGGTTCTTGACCGCATGCAGGATCCGGTAGCTGACATGCCGGTCCCCTTCAAAATAGAGGACCGTGTCCACCATATGCTCCAGGACCCTGGGACCTGCCACCGCCCCTTCCTTGGTGACATGGCCAATGATAAAGATCGTGACGCCGAGCCCCTTGGCCAGCTGAAGCAGCACACCGGTGGCCTCCCGGACCTGAGAGACCGATCCCGGTGCGGAACTGACCGTCTCACTGTACATGGTCTGGATCGAGTCGATGACCACCACCTCTGGCTGAAGCGAGGCAATGGTCTCCTGGATCTCCGAAAGGTTCGTCTCACACATCAAAAGCAGCGAATCCCCGAAGTTCCCCATTCGGTTTGCCCGGAGCTTGATCTGCTGCTGAGACTCCTCTCCAGAGACATACAGAACCACCGATCCCTCTTTCTGCCCTGGAGATGGGAGAGAGAGATTCCTGCAGACCTGAAGCAGCAGGGTGGACTTTCCAATCCCCGGGTCGCCGCCCACCAGGACCAGCGATCCCGCCACGATCCCTCCGCCGAGCACCCGGTCCATCTCCAGGATCCCGGTACTTTTCCGCTCCGAATCCTCCGCCGTGATCTGGTTCAGCGGGAGCGCCCTGGCTGCCTGGCTCCGCCGCTCATAGGCACTGTCTCCTTTTTCGCCCTCCGCGGCTTTCCCACTCCTGGCGTGAAAAGCACGGGTCTTCCCACTGCCGCTCCCCAGGTTTCCCCACTGTACAACCCCCGCCGTGGGCTTTTTCGCGCTCTTCCCAGAGGACTCCCCTTCCCCCGCAGGCTCCTCCACAAAAGTGTTCCACTCATGGCACGCGGGGCACTGCCCCAGCCACTTGGCCGACTCATATCCGCAGTTCTGGCAGAAAAATGCCGTCGCTTTTGCCTTCGCCATGAAAAGCCCCCTTTCACTGCTGTCTGATCCTCTATCATCTCATACGCTTGATATCACTTGATATCGCTTCAATCGATCAAACAATCGCAGCTGTCCAGTCGCAGGCGCCCGCAGGCATTCGGCCGGGCTGAAGCTCCTGCGCCCGCATTCAATGTGCGCCCGGCCTTTGCTTTTGAGCCGTATGACCTCGCCTGGCAAGCAGCCAAAGCGGACTGGACAGTTACAGACAATCAAATGATCAAACGATCCGGCAGCAGACGCGCACAAAGCCTGGGTCCAGCCCACGGATCAGGCAGACATCTCCTATCTGGCCCCATCCGTTATGCATCCCGCGCAGAGAAGCTGCCCGGCTGAAAAAGCCCTGAGACAGAGAAACGCATTCCCTCCCCCGGCTCTGCCAGGGAAGGGAATGCGTACTTTTTCCGATTGTTCAAGGCTGATCCCACTCCGTCAGCCAGTGATTGCCTTATCATTTACGAGCGCGCAATCTGCACCTTTACGTTCTCTGCGTCCCCCATTTCCACCGTCAGGACGAGTTTGCCGCCCATACCGGTATCCATGATCCCATTGTCCTCCCCGTTGATGAATACCCGGTAGGAGGCTTCCTCAGCCAGACTCAGGATCACCTGAGCATCTCCAGGTCCTTCCAGCATAAAGGAAACACCCGCCTCATCCTCCAGGAAATGGGATACCGTTGTGCCAGGCTCGGATTCAAAGACGAGGGAGTCATTGCGCTCCAGCCTTGTGGACTCCCGGAAGGTCTTGACCTTGTAGCGGTCTCCGCGCACTTCCACGTCACTCTTTTTGGCCTTTTTCGCAAGTTGATAATTGCCAAAACTGATGCTGCCATCTTCTTCGCTTCTGATCAGTTCCTCAATCACTGCCATCGCATTTTCCTCCGCTTGTCAGCCCGTCTCCGGCAGAAAAACCCCTCTGTCTGCTTTCTGCCGCAGCGGAAAGACCTTCCGCCCCATCGGGTTCAGAGATTCCCGCTGATTTAATCATAACAGACCCCGTTCAGTTTTTCCACAACAATTTCAAACAAGTGCGCTGCCTGTTCGATTCCCGGATTTCAGCCTTTCTCTTCAACCATGTCCTCAGGGGCGAAGATGATCTTCCCTTCCTCCATCATGCAGCGGACAGAGCCTCCACGCCGCACCCGAAGCTGCAGGATCTCTTCGGAGAGGGGATCTTCGATCTCGTTCTGAATCGCCCGCCTGAGCGGCCTGGCGCCGTACTTCTCGTCAAAGCCTTTCGCGGCGATGTGATCTTTGACCGGATCATCCACCCTGAGGGTGATGTCCATCTGCTCCTTTGCCCGCTTCTGAAGCGCTTTCAGGAGCAGGTTTACAATCTCGCGGATCTCTTCCCTCGAGAGCGCGTGGAACACGATGATATCGTCAATCCGGTTGAGGAACTCCGGCTTGAAAATCTGCTGGACTTCGCTCATCACCTGGCTCTTCATCCCCTCATAATTGCTTTTCGCGTCATCTCCCCCGAACCCGAGCCGCTTCGGGGCGATGATGGACTGGGCCCCCGCATTGGAGGTCATGATCAGGATGGCGTTCTTAAAGTCCACCTTCCTGCCCTGGGCGTCCGTGATATGTCCCTCATCCAGGACCTGCAGCAGAATGTTGAAGATATCCGGGTGGGCCTTCTCAATCTCGTCGAAGAGGATCACCGAGTAAGGATGCCTCCGCACCTGTTCGGAGAGCTGGCCGCCTTCCTCATAGCCCACATAGCCCGGCGGGGATCCCACAAGCTTGGAGACATCAAACTTCTCCATGTACTCGGACATATCAATCCGGATGATCGACTGCTCCGAGCCGAAGACCGCCTCCGCCAGGGCTTTTGAGAGCTCCGTTTTCCCGACGCCAGTGGGCCCCAGGAAGAGGAAAGAGCCAATCGGCCTCCGCGGGTCTTTCAGCCCCGCGCGCCCGCGCCGGATGGCGCGGCTGACAGCCTCGACGGCCTCATTCTGCCCGATGAGCCGCTGATGGAGCGTCTCCTCCAGACGCACCAGGCGCCGGCTCTCGTCCTCTGTCAGCTTCTGCACCGGGATCCTGGTCCAGGCAGCTGTCGTCTCGGCGATATCCTCTGCCGTAACGGTCATGGAGTTCTCCCGGACAGATTTTTCCGTCTCTTTCTTACGCGTCTCCAGGCTCTTCTGGAGGGACTCCCGCTTTCTGTGAATCTCCCTTGCCTCTTCCAGACGTCCCTGAGACAAGGCTTCCTCCAGCTTCCCGGCGAGATCGTCAGACTCCTTCTCGAGCCCTTCCAGGTCCTCGGGCAGCTGGTAGATCCCCAGCTGCCGACGGGAGCAGGCCTCGTCCAGAAGATCGATGGCCTTATCCGGAAGGAAGCGATCTCCGATATAGCGCTCCGACAGCTGCACAGCCGTCTCCAATGCCTCATCCGAGATCGTCACCCCGTGATGCCGCTCATACTCCGGCCGGATTCCCATGAGGATCCGGATACACTCCTCCCTGGAGGGCTCCTCCACCAGGATCGGCTGAAAGCGCCGCTCCAGGGCGGCATCCTTTTCAATGTATTTGCGGTACTCGTCCACGGTGCTGGCCCCGATGAGCTGGATCTGCCCCCGGGAGAGCATGGGCTTCATGATGTTGGCGGCATCCAGGGAGCCCTCAGAGCCGCCCGCTCCGATGATCGTGTGGAGCTCATCGATGAAGAGGAGGATATCGCTCGAACTGGCCACCTCGTTCAGGGTATTCTTGATCCGCTCCTCAAATTCTCCCCGGTACTTGGTACCCGCCACCATCGAAGCCATATCCAGAGCGACAATGCGCTTGCTGGCCAGTATGCCGGGAACTTCCCCCGCGACGATCTTCCGGGCCAGCCCTTCCACGATGGCAGTCTTGCCCACCCCCGGCTCCCCGATCAGGCAGGGGTTGTTTTTTGTCTTTCTGCACAGAATCTGGCAGATCCGCTGCGTCTCCATCTCCCGCCCGATGATCGGATCAATGCGGCCATCCCGGACCTCGTCGGTGAGATCCCGGGAGTACTGATCCAGTGTCGGGGTCGTGGAGCCGGTCGGGGTCGTCTGATTCTGGACAACTCCGGCCATGTACTCATTCTCCTGGTCCTCCGGGAGCCCGATGATGTCCATGATCCGCAGGTACAGGCTCTGGAAATCGACACTCAGTGTGTGCAGGAGCTTTGCCGCATTGCAGTCAATATCCCGCATCAGGGAAAGCAGAAGATGCTCCGTCCCGATATCCGGGGACATAAAGTAGACCGCCTGATCCTTCGCCGCCCGGATCGCCTCCTCGGCTCTGGGCGTGAAGGAGGCCTCCTCCTCCAGCACCAGGGTTCCACCCCCCGCCCCGGCATCCCCAATCAGACGGTCAATCATCCGGCTGACTTTCTCCTCCGTCACACCGATCTCCCGCAGGACGACGCCTGCCGTCCCCTGCTTCTCCGCAGTGAGGCCGTACAGGATATGCTCCGTCCCAGCGGACCGATGCGATTTCTGTGCTCTCTCCCGCGCAAACTGAAGCGCGTCCTTTGCGGAGGAAGTGTACTTTTCCTCTTCCCTCATATATGAATGATCCTTTTCACAATAAGTTTGGATGAAACTGAGAAACTGAGAAACCGAAAAATGAGAAAGTGAGAAAACAGAAGGCAGAGGTGATCAGATTATCTGCTCTCAGATCTAT
>CADBUA010000284.1 GCA_902797665.1 uncultured Lachnospiraceae bacterium
GACAATCAGCCCTTCCTCCACGTTCTCAAGCGCAGTCTTTCGTTCAAACAGGTTGAACTGCTGGAAGACCATTCCCGTTTTCTGCCTGAGGGCGAGGATCTCCTTCCTGTTTTTCCCGGAGGACAGGTCTATCTCCCTGCCATCGATGACGATGGAGCCCTGCTCAGGGATCTCAAGCTGGTTCAGACACCTGAGCAGCGTGGATTTTCCGGTTCCGGAGGGTCCGATGATGCCGATCACGTCCCCCTTCTGGATGGACATGTTGATCCCGTCGAGCACAACGTTGTCTTTGTATTTTTTGCATAGATTCCGAATCTCAATCAGGCTCATGTCTCATCCCGCCTTTTCTTCCGGCACATAGTTCGCCACCTGTTCCGGTATCTCCAGCTTTCTTTCCAACAGTCCCAGGAGCTGCTCAATGATGATCGTCAGCAGCCAGTAGATGATCGCCAAAGATACATAGACCTCAAAATTGCGGTAATTCCGGCCGCCGATAATCTTCCCCATGGCCGTCATCTCCACCACGGCGCAGGTGAAGGCCAGGGAGGTTCCCTTGATCGACGAGATCAGCGAATTGCCAAGAGTGGGAAGCGCCACGGTCATGGCCTCCGGCAGAATAATCCGCCAGAGGGCCTGTCCGTAGGTCATCCCAAGGGCGTAGGCCGCCTCCGTCTGCCCTTTTCCAACACTCATCAGCGCGGAACGGATCATTTCGCTGCTGAAGGCGGAAGAGTTCAGGCCCAGGGCCAGCACCGCGTAGACAGCCCCGGGGATCTGTGCCACGGCCAGATCCGTTCCGTAGACCTGATTGATGTGTTTGAGCAGCATTGGCACGCCAAAATAGACGATATACAGCTGCACCAGCACCGGTGTTCCCCGGATGATCGAGACGAAGAGCGCCGCGATCTGCCGGAGCACCGGAATGCGCTTCATTTTGATCAGCGCCAGCAATAGTCCCAGCAACAGACCAATCAGCATGGACAGGAGCGCCAGCTCGAGGGTGATCGGCAGATAGGCCGCAAGTTCGGGAATATTCTTCAGTACCTGCTGAAAATCAAACAGCTTTGCCATAGACCTTCTCTTTTCTGTTTCTCTGACCACGCCTCATTCATTCCAGCGTGTTTTTGTATACCTGTCCGTCCTTCATGACCAGCAGGATGTTCTCCGTGTTTCCCAAAAGGTCAAGGTCCTCCACAGGATTCCCCTTCAGAATGACAAGATCCGCATAGGAACCCTTCCGCAGCACGCCGATCTCCCCGTTCGGGTAGGGATTCTGATAGCTCGTGAGCCTGGTCAGACTGTGGAAGTTCCCCGTCGCCGCCAGCAGTCCCTGAAAGGACCCGAAGCGCTTTTTATACTCCATGAAATCCAGGCTTTCCCGCGGCTCATAGCGGTTGTAGGTGATCATCAGATCCGTTCCGAAGAGAATCTTCAGCTTGTAGCGGCCAATCAGCTCTGTGGTCTCCTCCATCTGCGCCTTGATCCTGGCAGCGCCCGGCTTCGGCTTCCTTCTCCGCGTTTCAGGCGGATCCGCATAGGGGCCCATATGATTCCAGCGGACCTCCGCCTCCGTAAACTGGGGGCACGGATTCAGGAAGGTTCCCGTATCCCGGATCATGATGGCGGTCTCCTCATCGAGCCAGTGCCCGTGCTCCAGACTTTTGACACCCGCGCGGATCGCCCGCTGCATGCAGGCTGGCGTGTAGAGATGGGCCAGTACATAGCTTCCATAATCCGCTGTCGTTTCCACGATCGCCTTCATCTCCTCCAGGGAAAACTGCAGGGTTTCCACCGGATCGCAGTCTGAACTCAAACCGCCGCCTGCCATGATCTTGATCTGGGACGCGCCCAGATAAAACTGCTCCCGGACGGCCCGCCTGCACTCCGCCACACCGTCGCACAAAACGCCCCCACGTGGGTTTCTGTACTGAATGTCCCGATTCTCGTGGGCCTTCGCGCTGTCCCCGTGACCGCAGGTCTGGGACAGATAATTCATGCTGGGATAAATACGCGGTCCGGGGATCACCCCCTCATCGATGGCCTGCTTCAGGCCGTCCGTCATACTGCCCGCATCCCGTACCGTGGTAATACCGTGATCCAGGAGTTTCCCGGCCACCACGGAAGCGATAATCGCGTCGTATCTCGGATTGGACTTGCCATCGTGCACCTTGCCCAGGTGCACATGAGCGTCTGCCAGTCCCGGTATCGCGTACAGCCCCTTCCCGTCGATCACCCGGTCAAACCCTTCCTCTGAGAAGTCTCCTTCAAAGATTTCGGAAACCAGCTGATCCTCCACCACGATGTGCTGCCTCTCTGACAGTTTCGCATGTTCTCCGTCAAAGACACTGACATTTTTGATGATCGTCTTCATGGCTGCCTCTCTCCCTGGGATCCGGTCAGTTGAGCAGTCTGAAATCCTCAATGTCCGGGCTCGTATCTTTGCCAAAGTATTGGGTCAGAATCTCCGCCAGCGTACCGTCCTCCTTGAGTTCCTTCAGGACCTTGTCCACGTCCTCGCGGAGCGCAGCGCCCTTTTCATCCTTGGGCAGCAGGAAGAAGGAGCTGTTGTGAGGGCTGATGAATTTCTGCGTCTCCTCGTCGATGGGATTTCCGACGATCTCATCTTCCAGGCCGAACTGACCGATCAGCGTATCCAGGATGGGGCCGTCGTCGATCGCCACATCCGTTCTGCCGTCCACGATATTCTGGAACTTCATCTGAAAATCGCTCTCTGAGTACACAATATCTATCTGGTGATCCGGGTTTTCCTCATTCCAGGCTTCCAGCGCGCTTGCCTTCAGAGAGCCCGCGCCTACTTCTGTTTTATAGCCCCGGTCAGCCAGATCCATCAGCCCGGTCAGCGGTTCATCTCCGATCCTTTGAATGAACACATCAAATCCGGTTTTATAGGGATAACTGTAGTAATAGGTCTCACCGCGCTCATCCCGCCAGCCGTAGTTGTTCACCGCGATATCATACAGCCCACTGATCAGGCCGGTCAGTGCGTCATCCGCCACCAGCAGTTCCAGCTCATACTGCGGCAGGCGGTCAAACACGGCCCTGATAATATCAATGTCACTTCCCTGCACCTGATTGTTCTCATCGATCACGATGTAAGGAGCCGGTCTGCCGTTGGTCGCGGCGATGATCTTCGTCACGCCTTCGGTTTCCTCCGCTGCGGCGCCCGCCTGAAGCGGAGAGGCCAGAACTGCCAGGCCAAGGGCGGCCGTCAGGCCTTTCAGGAAGATGTTTCGGATGATTTTCTTCATTTTTATGTCCTCCACTTTTTCTTTCTTCATTTTTAATCAGCTTTTGTCCTGTATTCTTCCGTCCAGCGCAAACGGAAAAGCTTTCTGGACGGTTTATCTGTATTCACCAGCCCGCATTCACTCGTTTTTCAGCAATCCCTTCAGCGGATTGATCGTCGCGTCAAAGTCAGGCCTGTAGTCAGTCGGTTCCCGATCCTCCCAGGAGGCAGAATTCCAGATGCTCCCGGAGATTTCGGACTGGTAGTCCTCAGCCGTTTCTCCCTGGGGATGTCTGAGGAAAAGGTTGCCAGGATCCGCGGACAGCTTTGCCCGTTCATGGTCCGTTTTCCAGAGCTCCTCGAAGGGGATCTGCGGCACAATCCGTTCCTCATATCCCTTGAAGAAACTCCAGGATTTTCCGATTC
Source organism: uncultured Lachnospiraceae bacterium (assembly GCA_902797665.1). Classification (GTDB taxonomy): domain Bacteria; phylum Bacillota; class Clostridia; order Lachnospirales; family Lachnospiraceae; genus Porcincola. Next base: position 3,674 of record CADBUA010000284.1, read on the forward strand.
CCCTTCCCTCCCGGAAGAAGGTATAGTTCGCAAACGCGGGAACGGCGTAAAGCTCCCTCACATAGCCCCAGATGTTTGGATACTCCGTGATCCGCTTCTTCATGGGACCGATGGAGCGGAAGTAGCTGGTCTCCCATCTCACAAGAGACACATAGGCCCGGATGTCCGAATCCGTGATGTAGTCGCCGAAGAGGAAGCGGTTCGTTTCCAGGCGCCTGTCCAGCTTCTCCAGAGAATCAAAGAAGTCATTGTATCCTTCCTGATAGGCTTCCCAGGATACGCCGAATGCCATCCGGTAGTGGCCGTTGTTGATGTGGGGGAAAAGCCAGTCATTGAAGGCATCGATCTCTCCGCGGTATTTCTTCGGATACAGGTCCGGAGCATCCAGCGGCTGGAAGGGCCTGAATTGCACTTCAAGATAGTTGGAGAGGCGGTGGTAGTCGTTATTCACCGCCTTTTTTTCCTTCACATCCACCAGCGTCGGCGTGGTGGCACGTCCCTGGTATCCGGGATCCGCGTTCTTGTAGAACTCAGAGAGAAAATGGACACCCGTGATGGGATCCCGGTAGTCCTTCTGGTCCGCAAATCCGTGGCCATATTTGTTGCTCTCTCCCGTATGCGTGGTCGTCTGATCGGCAATCACATCCTCCAGCCCCAGAAGATCCCGGGCAATCACCGGGCGATTGGACCAATTGCATCCGTGAGCCCAGTAGATCGCATAGCGGTTTGCTTCGGCCCGGTGCTCCCCTTCCCTCTCTCCGAAGGGAACGATGAAGGAGTTGGGCTGGCGGACAAATACGCCCCGCTCGTTTGTCTCATCCTTCTGTTCGTTTGGCCGGGGAGCCAATCCTCCCGCCTCCTGCGCGAACTGTTCTGCCAACTCGTCTGTATAGCCTGTATTCCCTTCTGGGGCCGGCTTTCTCTCCGTATAATCCAGTGTGCATGAATTGCTCATATTCTTCTCTCCCTTTTTCTCCCGTCATGTCGATTGATGGCATAAAATACACAGTCCTGCCTTTCACGAACTGCCCTCTACACGCAGATCCTTCAATTGTCCCTGGCAGTGCCCGGAACATATGAATTCTCTGCTTCGTACATCGACAACGGCCCATCCTCATGCTTTCCATTGTCATAACCGGCCCTCCTTTCTCTTGGCTGCCGATAACCTATCACGAGAATAGGTATTTGTCTAATAGCATTTCCTTATACTGAGCTATAGGCTGAATCTATAGCCATATGGTCCCAGCCCTGCGCGAATGCGTCCCACTCTTCCCAGGGATTTATGCTGAAGCCTGTTTTTGGTATCAAGCTAAACAATCTGCAGCTGCACCTGTACTCCCTCTCTCCCATCTTTGTGCCAGGCAGATAAAGGCCTGTCAGAAGCCCACAGAAAGAGCGCAGAAAGCGGCCCTTTTGCAGCTCCTGCTGCTGATGGGCCGCCAGTTCCAGGCGCCTCAGGCACCTGGCCGCATGTTTTCGATCCTGCAGGTATGCTTCTTGCTTCGTTTGGCGTAGTTGATGCCAACCAGAAGAATATCCCCTCCGAAATCCACAGGTTCCGCGGGATAAGCGGGAGAATTCCTGTCATGGATCTGATTCAGGGCTGTCTTTGCGGAATGATTCCACTTCAGTTCAATGATCATCCGGGGCACGGAGACATTTTTCGCAACTGTCCAGTCCGCTTTGGTCGCTTGTCGCCGAGCGAGGCAGTACATTTCAAAAGCAAAGGCCGGGGCGCACTTCGAGTGCGGGCGCAGGAGCCTCAGCCCGGCCGAATGCCTGCAGGAGCCTCAGCCTGGGCAGTTCCCATTTTTCTTTGGGAGAAAGGCCAAATCAA
>CADBUA010000285.1 GCA_902797665.1 uncultured Lachnospiraceae bacterium
GGACAGCACAACACTGAAGAACATCATTGAGAAAATCAGACAGGTGGAGAGTGTCATCGACATCGATCGCACCACTGGCTGAGGAAGACTTTGACCTGGCGTCCGCCGGAGGGTGGACGCTTCTCTTTTGCCCTCGATGGAGGAAAGACAGAAAGAAAAAAATAGAAAGACAGAAAGGCAAACAGAAAGACAGAAAGGCAAACAGGCAGAAAGAAAGAGAGTAAGAACAAGATAGAAAGGCAAAAGAAGGGCAGAAAGGCAGAAAGGCAAATAGACAGAAAGAGTGATCGTTAGATAAAGTAACAAATGACCAGAGCCCAGAGAAGACTCACTCGGCACGTCAATGCTGCGCGCTGGCAGCAGCCCTGCCCAATCTGCGAATGCTCGTCACGTCGCGCCAGGCCATGCTCATATGGGGCTTCAAAGACGCTTCGCCCTCCAGTTCTGAGGCATCTCAGCTGACGGGCGTGCCGGGGGCCTGTCGGGCGAAACTGTCTGACTGAGTCATAAATAGAAAGATAGAAAGCTATGGAAAATCTGAGAGTTGACTGTCTGGAGCTGGGGGAGCTCCCGACAAACACCTACGTGCTATCCAATGAAAAGAAGGAGTGCCTGATCATTGACCCCTCGGATGGCTTTGATGAGATCACAGATTTCCTGTCGGAAAGGAGCCTGAAGCCCAGCCTCATCTGCCTCACGCATGGGCATGATGACCACTTCGGGTCCGTGAATGCTCTCCGGCAGAAATACGGGATTCTTGCGGGGATCTCCAAGGAGGAGGAGGATCTTCTGATTTCCGTGAACTATAATCTCTCCCGGATGTTTGGCCATCCCCGGGTACTTGAGGCGGATCTCTTCTTCCTGGACGGGCAGAAGGTCCCGCTGCTGGGGACCGAGATGACGGTGATTCTGACCCCGGGCCACACGCCTGGCGGCTGCTGCTTTTATTTCCCTGCGGAGAAGATCCTTTTTTCCGGGGACAGCCTTTTCGCGGGTTCGGTGGGACGGACAGACTTTCCGGGGGGAAGCGGAGCGGCCCTTCTAAGGTCGCTCCGGGAAAAGATCATGACCCTGCCGGATGATGTGCGGGTCTACTCCGGACACGGCCCCTCGACCACCATCGGGCAGGAGAAAGCTTATAATCCCTATGTGAACGGAGACTTTTAATGATGAAAGACCGGGAGATCGGGCAGATCACGATCATTCTGAACGACAGAAGCTTTGAGTATGATGTCTACACCCTCCTTCTGGCCTATTTTCCCGGCCGGGAGATCCAGGTCCGGGACGCCTCAGCTGAGGGGGACGAAAAAGCGGAGGAACAGCCGAATGGACAGATAAGCGACACGGAGCTTCTGGTGTCTGTCCTTTTGAAGGCGCCTGATGAGAGGACAGCTGGACTTCTGTCTTTGCGCTGCGGGGAGATTTCGCGGACGATACCGCTGGATCCGGGATCCAGCCGGAGCCTCATCAAAAACAGGATCAAGCGGAGCCTCTATGAGGCGCTCCGGGACCTGAGCGGGCAGAGCCTGCCCTGGGGAAATCTGACCGGGATCCGGCCGGTCCGCCTCGCCATGGAAGAACTGGAAAAGGCAGGAGACAGGGAGACAGCCTCAAAGAGCCTTCAGGCAGTCTATTACCTGTCTCCGAGGAAGGCGGATCTCTCCGTGGAGACCGCGGAGAAAGAGCGGGACATTCTCGGAAAGCTCCACCCGGAGGAAGGCTATTCCCTCTACATCGGAATTCCCTTCTGCCCCAGCATTTGCCTTTACTGTTCCTTCTCCTCCGGGCCCATCTCCCTCTATGAAAAGGAAGTGGACCGGTATCTGGACGCTTTGATCTACGAGATGGAGGAGACACGGGATCTCTTCGCGCCCAAAAAGCTTCAGTCGATCTACATCGGGGGCGGGACGCCCACGACCCTCTCCCCGGAGCGTCTTCAGCGCCTTCTTGAAGCCGTCTCCCGAAATTTTGACCTCTCGGCGGTCCGGGAGTTTACCTGTGAAGCCGGAAGACCCGACTCCATCGACCGGGAAAAGCTGAGTGTCCTCAAAGACTTCGGCATCAGCCGGATCTCCATCAATCCCCAGACCATGAACCAGAAGACACTGGATCTGATCGGGAGGCGGCACACAGTGGAGGAGACGGTCTCGGCCTTTGCGCTTGCCCGCTCCATGGGCTTTTCCGATATCAACATGGATCTGATCGTCGGCCTGCCGGGGGAAGGACTGCTGGAAGTTCATAAGACCCTGGAGAGTCTTGCGACCCTTGCCCCGGAGGCCATCACAGTCCATGCCCTGGCCCTGAAGCGGGCGGCAAGGCTGTCGCTTCATCTGGACGAGTACGAGCGGATCTCCTTTCAGGCCTCTGACCAGATCATGGACGCCTGTGAAGAGACCTGCCGGGGCCTCGGGATGGGGCCTTACTATCTCTACCGCCAGAAGAACATGGCCGGGAATTTCGAGAACGTGGGCTGGAGTCTGCCGGGATTTGAGGGCCTCTACAACATCTTGATTATGGAGGAGGTTCAGAGTATACTGGCACTCGGCGCGTCCGCTTCCACCAAGTTTGTATGGGAGGGTGGACGGATTGAGCGCGCGGAGAATGTCAAGGATGTGCGGAACTATCTGGATCGCATCGATGAGATGATCCGGCGCAAATGGGACCTCAAAGAGAAAGGGCCCCGGGAGAGATAACGGAGAGAGGCGCTTGGCGCCGGGACAAAGGAGCAGAAATGGCAGAGTCAATGCAGGGCCTTCGCCGCACGATGAGATGCGGTGAGGTGTCGGAGGCCGAGATCGGAAAGACCGTCACCCTGATGGGGTGGACACAGAAGCGCAGAAACCTGGGATCCCTGATCTTTGTGGACCTCAGGGACCGCTCCGGGATCATGCAGATCCTGTTCGATGAGAATATCATCGGCAAGGAGGGGTTTGAAAAGGCAGGCGGGATCCGCAGCGAGTATGTGCTCGCCGTGGTTGGGACCGTGGAGAAGAGAGGCGGCGCGGTTAATGAGAAGCTGAAGACCGGGACCCTCGAGCTTCAGGCAAAGGAACTCCGCATCCTCTCCGAGTCCGAGACACCGCCGTTTCCGGTTGAGGAAAACTGCCAGACCAAGGAGGAGATCCGTCTGAGAAACCGCACACTGGACCTGAGGCGTCCGGATCTTCAGCGGAATCTGATGGTGAAGAGTCAGGTGGCGGGACTCTCCCGGGCGTTTATGGCCAGAGAAGGCTTTCTCGAGATTGAGACGCCCATGCTGGGCAAGAGTACCCCCGAGGGCGCGAGGGACTACCTGGTTCCGAGCCGGATCTATCCGGGCTCTTTCTTTGCCCTGCCCCAGTCCCCGCAGCTTTATAAGCAGCTCCTGATGGTGGCGGGCTATGACCGTTACTTTCAGCTGGCCAGGTGCTTCCGCGATGAGGATCTCCGGGCTGACCGCCAGCCTGAGTTCACGCAGATGGACATGGAGCTCTCCTTTGTGGACATCGACGACGTTCTGGACGTGAACGAGCGCCTTCTGCAGCATCTGTGGAAGGAGGTCCTGGGCATTGACATCAAGGTTCCCTTCCGCCGCATGAAGTGGATCGACGCCATGAACCGCTTTGGCTCTGACAAGCCGGATCTCCGCTTTGGCATGGAGCTGAGAGATGTCTCAGATCTGGTCAAAGATACCGCTTTTTCAGTCTTTGCTGACGCTGTGAAGGATGGCGGCACTGTCCGCGGCATCAATGTCAAGGGTCAGGGGGGCATGCCCAGAAAGAAGCTGGACAGTCTCACGGACTTTGTCAAGGGCTACGGGCTCAAGGGCCTGGCCTACATTCAGCTCAAAGAGGACGGAACAAGCAAGTGCTCCTTCCAGAAGTTCATGAAGGAGGAGGAGATCCAGGCCCTGGTATCTTCCATGGGCGGGGAGAAGGGGGACCTTCTGCTGTTCGCGTCCGGCAAGTTCAAGCTTGTCTGCGAAACGCTGGGAGCCCTCCGCTCAGAGCTGGCAAGAACGCTGGGGCTCATTGATCCGAAGAAATTTGAGTTCCTCTGGGTTGTGGAGTTCCCGCAGTTTGAGTGGAGCGAGGAGGAGAACCGCTTCATGGCCATGCATCATCCCTTCACGATGCCGATGGAGGAGGATCTTGAATACCTTGATCCCAGGGCGGATCTCTCCAAGGTCCGCGCCAAGGCTTACGATATCGTCCTGAACGGGGTGGAGATCGGCGGCGGGTCAGTGAGAATCCATCAGGCGGATGTGCAGGAGAAGATGTTTGAGTGCCTGGGATTCAGCAAAGAGGAGGCCAATGAGCAGTTCAGCTTCCTTCTGAACGCCTTCCGCTACGGGGTGCCGCCCCATGCGGGTCTGGCCTACGGCCTCGACCGAGTGGTCATGCTGATGCTGGGCCTTGATTCCATCCGCGATGTCATTGCTTTCCCCAAGGTCAAGGATTCCTCGGATCTGATGACCCAGGCGCCGTCAACGGTGGCGGAGAAGCAGCTTGAGGAACTGGGCATCTCAATCCGGGAAGCGTGAGAGGGACTGTTTCAGCTTCCAGCTGTCAAA
>CADBUA010000286.1 GCA_902797665.1 uncultured Lachnospiraceae bacterium
CCTGTCAGATCCGTCCGGGATGCTGTCCCATCTTTTCCATCCGCCCCACAGTTCTCCGCCAGAAAGGAAATCCCCTGTTTCTGGCACCACTGTTCGACATAGCTCCCTGCCTTTCCGTGGATTCTGATCTTTGGTAAGCTCCAGCGGTATGCGGAGAAGGCCATCATATCGATTTTTATGACACTGGGAGGGATCGTCAGATCACAAAGATTTCCGCACTCACAAAAGGCATAGTCTTCAATCTCCCGGAGCTGCTCCGGAAGATGAACGGAAGCCAGTCCGCTGCAGTTTTCAAAGAGCCCCTTCGGGAGCATCTGAATGGTATCCGGAAACTCCACGCTGTGGAGTCTTTCTCTGAAATAGGCGCTTCTTTTCCTTAAGACGCGTGCTTTGTATGGGCTGAAGAGCTGTCTCGACAGCTCTGTGACGGTCCTCTTCCCAATCCTGGAGGGAATGAGCACATCCGGATCTTCCCCCTTAAAGCTCGTAAGAAGGAGACTTCCGTCCTCCTTGATCTTCCAGGACCAGAACTTCGACTGCACCGTACAGGAGTCCGGTGCCGCGGTCAGAGCAGCCATCCGCCGCCTCTCCCTTCTCTCCATCTCCCCGGGATCCCTGTTCTTCTCCCGATAGTCCAAAAGGGCGGAGAGACAACGCATCTTCCCCTCCTCTCTGGCTTTTTCAATCAGATCATCCAAATCCACGGTCCGCTTCACAAAACCGATCTCACAGAGATGGCGAAGTTCTCCGTCGTCATCCGCCAGCAGGCATAGCTCCAGAAACTTTCGGCAGCTCACGCGGGAGAAGTCAAAGCGATCCGCCAGGACACGTCTGCTCCGTGGTTCCTTCAGGGCTTTGATCTGCATCATCGCCTCCGTCAGGATGGGTTTCCTGCCGTTGTCCCCTGCTATATCCGCCAGGAAGCTGAGCACTTCCGGAAGTTTTTCCTCAGAGAGAGCGCTCAGGCAGCTGATATACTCCTTCTTCGCCCGATCCGGGCTCCGCTCTCCGAGAATCACACGCAGCCCCTCGAAGGTATTCAGGCTTGTCTTTCCCTCCTTCGTACGCTTCTCCAGGATCCTGACTCCCTTTTTCCGGAGACTGGCAGCGAAATCCAGTTCTCCCCAGAGCACCGCATGGTAAAGCATACGCGCCTCAGAAGCCTGGGCTTCTGGGTGTTTCCCCAGAAAACATGCATTTTCCACTCTCTCCTTCAGGGAAAGGGGCTCTCCCTTTGCGTATTCAAGCGCCAGCTCCGGGCACCTCCTTCTTCTCACCTGATTTCCAGAGCCTTCTGTGATCAGCATGGTCTCATAGCTGGCGAAGATTCCCTCTGATCTAAACTGGTATTTTCTATTCAGGATCGGGTCATCGGGGTAGCTGAATGTAAATCCATGCTTCAGGAGCACCTCCAGCACATCAGTCTTCCGATAACGGGCAGCCAGCCCAAGCGCCCGGGCGGTAAACTCCGGCGTGCCCAGCTCTGAGAGAGCCCTGTCCAGGACCTTTGCGGAGAGAGTCAGGGCTGCCCGCTCCGCAAAGAGCACCCTGGCTTTTTCGCTCTCATTTTTCGTCTTCTCCGCCAGTCTCACCGGGTCCATCCATTCCTCCTCCAGGCTTTTTCCGGGGGGCAGCGTCTGCAGATACAGACCAACCTCCCTGGAAATCCCGAGGGAAGAGGCGGCCTTTTCCACCAGTTCCCGATGTCCCCGAAGGAAGCTCCTGTAGCCCTCCTTCTTTTTATAAAGTTCTGGATGAAGGCAGAAGCCCAGGGTCAGGCTTACCTTGTCCTCCATCGTGGATGCCTCAGATCTCGGCATCCTTGGAAACACGCAGGCTTTCCCGGAAAAAAGCTGTGTTCTGTGATATCTCCTCGTTGTTCTCTCAACCGAGAGTCCGGTCACAATCCGAAGCTTTCCAGCTTTCCGGAAGACCCCTTCCCTGATCTCGCTCACCTCCTCCGGAAGTGTGATCTCCGTCTCCGGAGCTCCCGTTTCCTCCGGGACACATTCCATAAGTATCCCTTTATTTACAGTCAGCTTCATTCTTCTCCCTGCCTCTCTCCTGTCAGGCACCTGCCTGTATGTACGTCATCCCCTGCCATCTCCTTGCAGAGATCCCGTCCGCATTCTATGCCTTTTCAGGTCAGTCAGAAGAGCCGTCCTTCTCCGCCTTGCAGGGAATGCCATGCTTCCTGCACCAGCGAAGAACATAGCTCCCCTCTTTCCCAGTCAGCTCTGGCAGATCCTCCTTGCTGAGCAGGCTGGGATCTCCAAAGGCATTCTCCCCGATCGTCTGAACAGAAGGCGGGACGTACAGTTCTTTCAGTCTGCCGCAGGATTCGAAAGCCATCTTTCCGATCTTTATGACTGTTTCCGGGATCCTGACCTCGGAGAGATTGCCGCATCCTCTGAAAAGCTCAGCCGGGATCTTCAGGAGACCTTCCGGGAGGACCACAGAGTGCAGCTCTTCTCTCAGAAACTCTGTGATCTTCTCGCTGGGATGACTCCACAGGGAACTGAACATCCCTTTCCGCAGTTCCAGGGAAGGCTTCCCCCCGATTCGGGCGGGGATCACGACATCGGGGTCACTCCCCCGGTACTCTCTGAGCAGCAGACTGCCATCCTTTTTCTTTTCCCAGGACCAGACCTCCGCCATTACCATGGAGGAGTCCGGGGCGGCCTCCAGGAGCCTGCGCTGATAGGCCTCCCGCATCTCCCTGGCCTGGGGCTTTCGGAATGTCTCCCTGAAAGACAGGAGTAGAGCCACGGAACTGCTCTTCTGCTTCTCCGCTGCATGTTCCAGCAGCTGATCCAGGACTGCCTGTCTGTTGATGCAGCCATGGCTCAGGTAAAACTGAATGCTGCTCGATGCTTCCTGATCAATCAGGTCAGTGAGAAGCCGCTTCCAGTTCACAAGGGAAAAGCCGCAGTTCTTTTGGACAAAGGCCAGGATGTCCTCTCTCTGAAAGGCGGGAAGGCGCAGCATCTCCTCCGTCAGCTCCATTTTTTTATGATTGTCCTCTGCAAACTTACAGTACAGTCGGAGCGCGGGCAGAAGGTCATATGTCGAAAGCCAGCGAATGGTCCCCAGAAAGTTTTCCCGTGCATGACTCCCACCTTTCCCACAGATCAGCTCAATCCCGTCAAAATGCCTATTCTCCAGTGGATCCTGATCTGGCTCCAGGGCTCTCATCCCGCGCGCATAAAGGTCCTCGGCGAAATACGAATCCCCCCAGCCCACCGCCTCAAAAAGCAGCTCCCCGGAAGAAATGCGGGACTCCTCCCGCCTTGAGTACAGATACATTGCGTTCTCCTCCCGCACCTCGACGGAAGATTCTTTCAGCTGCGGATTCCAGCGCTTCAGCTTCTCATATTCCTCCCGCTTCTCCACATAGCCTCCACCGCAGAAAAAGCAATACTCTCTGGAAATCTTATGGTCAATGAGTTCGTCCTGCGACGCCTCATCCGTGTCTCTCTCCAGCTTTAGGTAAAGGTCCCAGAACAGATCCGGATCGGCCTGCAGGCTGAATCCATGATCCAGGAGAACCTTCAGAACCGCCTTGTCCCGAAAGCAGCCTGCCAGAATCAAAGCCTTTGCCGAGAACGGAACCGGCCCCAGAATGCGCAAGGCCTGATCCAGCTCCTGGGGGGACAGGCTGAGTACAGCGCCCTCCGCGTACAAAGCCTTTGCTTCCCAGTTTTGCCTTCCTGCCAGGCGTGCCAGTTCAAAAGGATCCGTCCAATCCACCCGCCCCAGAATTTCCGCCTGGGTAAGCCCGATCCCGTTCTTTCGGAGACATCGATTCACCGAAACCAGAATGCCCAATGAAGCTGCCAGGCTCAGGACCTCTTCCCTCATCGATTTGAGAGCAGTCAGATAGCCCTCAGAATTTGCGTAGAGATCCGGATAGAGGCAGAAGCCGCAGATCAGGGAAGCCGCGTCCTCCCCAAGGACATCCGAAGGCTCAAGCATCGGAAAAACACAGGCTTTTCCAGATAAATGCCGCTCCCCGTCTTTCTCTCTGCCCTCAATGCCGCGGACTTGCCTTCCGATCACAATCCGGACCTCATTTGCTTTGTCAAATGCCCCGGTCCGGACAAATCTCACCTGATCCGGCAGTTTCAGCTCCGTATCCTGAGACGAGCAGCTCTCCAACACTCCTTCCTTGACGTTCACCCTCTTTTCCCTCTCTCAATAGCTCGTTTATCCATCTCCGCCTTCCCGGATCTCATCCTTCTCCAGAACCAGCTTCACCGCCCAGGCTGGCACCGACATTTCCTGATACTCATCCTTCACAAACACAAACGCCGTCCTGTAGTCCGGCATCCGCTCCGGAAAGACTCCATATCCATCGGTAAAGTAGATCAGACCCTTCAGATTCGTGAACTCATGCTTTTTCCGAAGCTCCTCCACAAAGCGGAAGACCGGCCTGAAGTCGGTCCCGCCGAAACCGTGAAGCTCCATGGTCTGGATGTAGGACTCAAACTCCTCCCGGGAAGTAATCTTTTTGTCCTCCTGGATCTCCGCGTCGCACTGGATGATATGGATGTTGACTTTCCGGAAGAAGCTCTCCTCCTGAAGGAGGATGTTGCAGGTCTTCTGAACGAAGAGCTGCACCAGCTCCCCGGACACGGAACCTGAGGTATCGATGGCGATCACGAACTCCCGGATCCGCTTCAGCTCCTGGTACTCCAGCGGTTCGATCAGGGGCATATTTTTGTACTGGCTGAGGCCGTAGGTATAGTAGATGTAGTCGAACTCATCCTCGCTCTGTTTCATGACCTCCCCGTACACCGAGAACTGCTTCAGAAAAGCCTCGTAGCTGACCTTTTCCCGGGTGACCTCCTGCAGACTCTGGAAGAAATCCCCAGCTTCTTTGCCAGCTTCCCGGGAGAACGTCTCAAGGTCCGTCTTGACGTGCTCAGCGACGGAATTCCAGACCGATGAGGCCTTCTCAGGCTCCACGCGCCAGTTTCCGGGCTCTGGCATCTGTCCGCCTTCCCCGGCATTCTGCTCTGCGTCTCCCCTTTTGTCGTTTCCTTCGCCCTTGTCCTCTTCCTGATCCTCCCGATTTTGACCATCAGAGGATCCCGAGGCGTCAGATTTCTTCTTTTTCTTCCCATCTTCAGCGGAATCTGACTCCTCCGAATCTGTCTCCTCCCTTCCCTGTCCTCTTCCTGCGCCGTTCTGTCTTTTCAGGTTTTTCCCGTCTTCCTGACTCTCTGAGGAACGGTCCCCCCTTTTCCGTCCCCGGCCTTTCTCCTGATTCTGCCTTTTCGTGTCCTTGTTTTTGCCGGCAGACGCATCCTCTCTATTCTGATTCTGATTCTGATCCTGATCCTGCTTTTTCTGGCAGTACCAGTACATATGGCTGTCGCTTGAGAAGAGTTCCCTGAGCCTTGTGGATTCCTCGTCAGTCAGATGCTTGTTGATCAGGCAGCGGTAAAGCTTCTCCGCGGTCAGAAGCTTCAGCTCCCCGGAGAGTGTCTTCAGGACTTCCTTCTGCGTGCTCTCCTTCCTGACGCTGACCGCGCTGAGGTTCATGGAATGAATCACGTTCTCCACCGCAATGTCACAGGCCAGATCCCAGACCTTCTGGTCGATGTTTTTTCCAACGAAGGGGTGCTGAAAGATACAGTGGAGAATCACATGGAGATAGGACCGAACCGGGACGGACTGCTCGTTTCTGTAGTTTTGAAGCAGCCTCATCGGTTGGAATCGGAAAGTCACGCCATCCGTACCCTCCGCCCTGTCCAGCATCTCATCCGGCACAAAATCCATACGGCAGAGTGCCGTGTCCATGAAACGCATGCTGATCATCAGGGAGTTGCGGGATAACTCCAGCACCTGCCGGGCCAGTATTTCCGCTTTCTTCTGTCTTTCGTCCATCGATCCCTCCTTCACTTTTACGGGGCTTCCATATCTTTCCAGCGTCTTATGCTTTTCTCTTCTGTCTTTTCCTGCCCCCTTTTCTGTCTCTCATCAGGGCCTCAGAAGGCAGTCTTCTTATCGGGCCCATTTTCCAGCTGTCCTGCCAGTTCTGCGCAGCCTGCCCTGAGGATGAAACGATAGCGACGAGCATGAAACGCGTGAAAGCATTGGCGTCAGAAGGCATATCCCTTAAAGCCGCTGGCAGATCCGAATGCTTCCCGCTATCGCATGAAAAAGGAAGACCGGGCGCACATATCATCAGGCGGCAGGAGCCTGCGCCTATCCTCGTAGCTGAAAGCGTCCGCGTCTTTACAGATCCCTTTTTCTTAGCGTTTTCGGATCCCTTCCCCTTTTAATCGTCTCTCTACCATAGCATCTCCACCCGGCTGAATCATTGAATGACTGGTTGAATTCTCAGAGAGAGGCGAAGAAAGCAGATAGACTCCGCATAAAATGCGCGTTCTTGAGCCTTTCATGCCCCTTTATGCGCTTCTATGCCTTTTCTATGCGTTTTCTATCCGGCATCTATGCGGGCTTTTCCGGTGTTATTATGGTGAATTCTTAAGAACATATGTTCTGCTTTGGCAGGGCGGAAGCTATTGGGAAAGAGGATCGTTCATACTGGCAAAGCATTCTTCCGCCGGAGGGATGGCCGGCAGCTGGCCGCCCCAGGAGATGCTCTGTGAACGGAGGGGAGATCAGGGGAGATTACCCGGGAAGGATTGAAAGTGAAAAAGCTGAATGAAGTTCTGAGAGAAATGGAACAAAGACCCGAGCTGAAGAACCCAATCCTATATCATGGAAATCGCAGAAGTCAGAAATGTAAAAGAACATATTTTTGAAAGAAGCGATTTTATTGTATTTTTTGTTATTTTATTGTTTTTATAATACCTTATGATTTATTTTTTCTGAAATGCTTGAGATATTCTCTGAAACGATCGCAAAAATGATATGTTCAGATAGTTTGGTAAATATATCTAGCTGCTGTTAGGATATGGCTTAGTTTGTTTGCATATTTAATATTGCATATATTTAATTTCACAATAAGTGCTGATGTCTATTCTCTTCAAATTTTATATCATATTAATGAAAGAAGAGGATGTGTATGAAGACGCAGAAATGCTCTCCATGAGAACTTGAATCTGCATGCCTGGCTCCTGCCAGGCAGCTCCGCCCAACATGGCAGCCCCATCAAAAACGGAGGGCCCCCTTGGTCCGCAAGATGCAGTCTGGCTTGAGTCCCCAAGAGCTCGGCAAAAATGGTATAGAGCTGGGATGAGAAGCTATAAAAATGGCATAAAACATTTAAAAAGGCATTATGCCATATTATAAAATAACATAGCATGCTATAACATACTATACTGCACTACACTGCGCCACACTACGCTACACTTTGCCATGCTATATTGTATTATATTATGTTATATCTTGTTGTTTTGCATCGAATTATTTTATTTGTTTCTATTTTAATAATATAATATTAAATAACTTATAGCGTTTGTACATCTGATGTGTTATCGTATAACACAATATTTTTTCATGAGATGCTATTATTCAGTTTATACCGGCACGAATGGTACATAGATGGCATAGAGTTCCTA
>CADBUA010000287.1 GCA_902797665.1 uncultured Lachnospiraceae bacterium
AGGATTATCAGAGACCATGAAGCTGAAACACGCGTTCACAAAGCTTGAGACAATAGCGATTTTTGGCCTGATTCTCGCGTTTCTGGGGCTCTTCTACTTCCGCTTCATCTACGTCAGGATTCAGGATGAGCTCTCCCAGTACAACACCGCAGATCTGGAAGCTTCCATTGCCAGTGAGCAGGCCAGGGCAATCCAGATCCAGAACATGCAGGGGGAGATTGACCGGAACATCGGGGACAAGACCCCGGAGGTCACGACTTTTGACAGCCAGAAAGAAGAGCTGGATCTGCTCAATGACATCTTAGGGGACCTCACCTACACCATATCCTGGGAGCGGCCACTGGCCACCGGAAACACGGTACGCCGAAGGCTCAACATCTCCTTTAAGGCGATGGACTATGTCAAAGCCCAGAACATCATCTATCAGATTTACAAAAGCCCCTTCCGTTCCCTGATCCGGAGCCTGTCCATTACACCGGGCGCTCTGATCAAGACGGAGACAGAGGCACATGAGGGGGAGACGGAGATCATGACGACCTCCCAGTCAGACATGACAGAGGAGAACTTATCGCCGGGAGAGACTCTGGAGACGGATGCCTTTGGAAACATCGTGATCACCCAGGGACAGACTGCGGAAAGTCTCCCGGGAGAGACCGGGAGCATGACCTCTTTTGAGACAGACGCTTTTGGAAATATCCTGATCGGCGCCGCTGAGCCGGTCACGGAAGCGCCGACGGAGCTTTCGACAGAGGCGGTCACTGAAGCGCCGACCGGGGAGCTGCGGCTGAAGAACATTCCTTCGACCCTCGAGTACTGTGAGATCAACGTCAGCATGCAGATCACTTTCTTTGAGACCCTCTATGGGTCCACCGATCCGCAGAGCGGGCTGATCATTGAATCTGCCAGCTGAAAGGTGGATCTTAAGGTTTATGGAAGGGTCCAGCCAGCTCTGTGCAGCAGCTGCGCAAAGCGTGAGAATACAGAGCGAGAGCTAAGGCCGGGTGCCCATTCCTTGACTGAGCGGATTCTGCTGGATATACGTTCAGTCAAAGCTCAGGCAGAGCCGGCTTTGCGGGAATCCCGCCGGAAATGTTTCTGGATACAGGAGGAAAGCTCCATCGCCAGGACCTGAAAGGTCCAGGCGGTGGAGCTTTTTGTCTGAATGGCATTTCTTTCAATCGGATTGCAGCTCTCCAGTCGCAGGCGCCTATAGGCATTCGGCCGGGCGCAGGCTCCTGTCGCCGCATTCAATGTGCGCCAGGACTCGCAGCCGGACAGGCACGAAAAAACGGCATCGCTGTCATCAGCGATGCCGTTATCCGAAATGATGAGATGCCCGCGCTCTGGCCGATTCTGCAGGCATCCAGCCTCATAACAGGCGCGAAGTCAGGCCAGAAGAAAGGCGAATCTCTCCCTCCAGGTCTGCCAGCTTTCAGCTGGCGGTAGAGAGCATCAGCTTGATGCGGTTTAACTGATTGACCTCCGACGCACCCGGATCATAGTCGATGGCGACGATGTTGGCCCCTGGATGCTGCCTCCGGACTTCCTTGATCACGCCCTTGCCCACCACATGGTTGGGGAGGCAGCCAAAAGGCTGGACGCAGACGATGTTGTTGACGCCCTCCTCGATCAGTTCCAGCATCTCGCCTGTCAAGAACCAGCCCTCGCCTGTCTGATTCCCCAGGGAGACGATGTCCTCGGCCTTCTCCCCCAAAGATTTGATGTGGTGGGGCGGCTGGAAGCGGCTGGAAGCATCCAGTGCTTCCCGCGCGGCGCCGCGGAGCTTCTCGATGCGCCTGATCAGGAAGTTGCAGAGACCCGTGATAAAGCCGCTGGCATAGTGGTTGTCGTGTTTGAAGTTCAGGTTATAGAGGCTGTAGAGCAAAAAGTCCATGAGCTCCGGTGATACGGCCTCAGCTCCCTCCTGCTCCAAAAGCTCCACCAGGTGGTTGTTGGCCGCGGGGTGATATTTGACCAGAATCTCCCCGACAATGCCGACGCGCGGTTTTTTCTGCTCTGTCAGCGGCAGCAGGTCAAAAGCGTTCACGATCTTCCGGCAGAGGTCGCGGAAGGATCTGCCGGACTTTGCCCCGGCCTGGAAAAAGGCGATGCAGTCCTTTTCCAGTTCTTCATGGAGCCTGTTGGCGGATCCTGGCAGCTTTTCGTAGGGGCGGACCCTGTAGAGGCATTTCATGAAGAGATCTCCGAACTCGCAGGCGTAGAGCAGGTTCTTCAGGAAGGTAAAGGTGACCTTGAATCCCGGGTTTGACTCCAGCCCCTGCAGGGACAGGGAGATGACCGGGATCTGTTCCAAACCGGCCTTTTTCAGGGCTCTGCGGAAGAAGCCGACATAGTTGGAGGCACGGCAGCCACCGCCGGTCTGCGTCATCAGGATTGCAATCTTATCCAGATCGTACTTGCCGGACTGAAGTTCCGCCATCATCTGCCCCACCACGATCAGGGAGGGATAGCAGGCGTCGTTGTTGACGTACTTCAGCCCCACATCCACGGCTGCCCTCTCCGGTGGGTTCACGACGACAAAGTTGTAGCCGGAAGCCAGTCCTGCGGCCCGAAGCATGCTGAAGTGGATCGGACTCATCTGCGGAACCAGAATGGTATAGGTTTGCCGCATCTCCCGGGTGAAGATGACCGGTTGGATGTTGGCGGGGCGGATTTCTCTCGGATCTCCCTTCTCGTGTCGAATGCGGATGGCGGCGATCAGCGAGCGGATACGGATCCTGGCTGCCCCGAGATTGTTGACCTCATCGATCTTCAGGCAGGTGTACAGCTTGTCCGAGCCCTGAAGGATATCATCCACCTGGTCGGTGGTGACAGCGTCGACTCCGCAGCCGAAGGAGTTCAGCTGGATCAGGTCCAGATCCTCCCGGGTCTTGACGAACTCGGCAGCCGCGTAGAGACGGGTATGGTACATCCACTGATCGAGCACGATCAGTGGCCGTTCCACAGGAGCCAGGTTGGAGACCGCATCCTCCGAGAGGACCGCAATCCCGTAGGAGTTGATGAGCTCTGGGATGCCGTGGTTGATCTCCGGATCGATGTGGTAGGGGCGGCCCGCCAGGACGATTCCGTGCCGGCCGGTCTCCTTCAGGTAGTTCAGAACCCGCTTGCCCTCGGCATAGACAGCCTGACGGGTCTTTTCCAGCTCTTTCCAGGCATCGGAGACGGCAAAGCGCACCTCCTCAGCGGGGATGGAGCGGAACACGTCCACCAGCTGTTTCATGACGGTGTCTTCATTGCTGAAGGCCACGAAGGGGCATAAGAAGGTAATCTTCTGATCCCTGAGAGCTTCCACGTTGTTTTTGATGTTCATCGGGTAGGAGGTCACGATGGGGCAGTCATAGTGATTGCCCGCATCCTTGAATTCCTGCCGCTCATAGGGAATGCAGGGGTAGAAGATCGTCTTCACGCCCTGGGCGATCAGCCACTCAATGTGGCCGTGGGCGATCTTGGCCGGGTAGCATTCGGATTCGGACGGAATGGACTCAATGCCCAGCTCGTAGATCTTGTGGGAGCTGGCCGGGGACAGGACCACGCGGTAGTGCAGCTTCGTGAAGAAGGTGTGCCAGAAGGGGTAGAGCTCGTACATGTTCAGGACACGGGGGATCCCAATGCTGCCGCGCTCCGCCTCGTCTGCTTCGAGGCTTTTCCGCTGGAAGAGGAGCTTGTTCTTAAAATCATACAGGTTCGGGACGTTCTCCGCGTTTCTCTTCTTGCCGATGCCCCGCTCGCAGCGGTTGCCGCTGATGAACTGGCGGCCGCCGGAGAAGCGGTTGACGGTCAGGCGGCAGTGGTTCGTGCAGCCCTGGCAGGTCGCGTTGTGGGTCGTGTACTGGAGGCGGTTGATCTGCTCGATCGAGAGCATGGAGGATCTGACACCTTCTTTATAGCGCTCCCGGGCGATCAGGCCGGCGCCAAAGGCGCCCATGATACCTGCGATATCCGGGCGGATCGCCTCACAGTTCGCAATCTTCTCAAAGGCCCGAAGCACTCCGTCGTTGTAGAAGGTGCCGCCCTGAACAACGATATGCTGTCCCAGTTCTGAGGCATCCGAGACCTTGATGACCTTGTAGAGGGCATTCTTGATGACCGAGTAGGAGAGACCGGCTGAGATGTCCTCCACCGAGGCGCCTTCCTTCTGGGCCTGTTTGACCTTGGAGTTCATGAAGACCGTACAGCGGGTTCCCAGGTCAAAGGGGTGCTCAGCGAAGAGAGCCGCCCTGGCGAAATCCTCCACTGAAAAGTTCAGGGACTTGGCGAAGGTCTCAATGAAGGATCCGCACCCGGAGGAGCAGGCCTCATTCAACTGCACCGAGTCCACCGCGTGGTTTTTGATCTTGATGCATTTCATGTCCTGTCCGCCGATGTCCAGGATACAGTCCACATCCGGGTCAAAGAAGGAGGCCGCGTAGTAGTGGGCGATGGTCTCCACTTCCCCTTCGTCAAGACAGAGGGCCGCCTTGACCAAAGCCTCCCCGTAGCCGGTGGAGCAGGAGTAGACAATGTGGGCCGATTCAGGCATATGCGCGTAGATCTCCTGCACCGCCGAGATCGCGGTTTTCAGGGGGCTTCCACTGTTGTTGCTGTAGAAGGAATAGAGGAGCGCGCCGCTCTCGGAGACCAGAGCCGCCTTTGTCGTCGTGGAGCCCGCGTCTATTCCGAGATAGCAGTTCCCCGAATAGGAGGACAGATCATCGGTGACCACGTTGTAGGTATCCTGGCGCTCAATGAAGTCCTCATAGTCCTCTTTCGAGCTGAAGAGGGGATCCATCCGCGGCACCTCAAACTCGATCCGAATCCCGTGCCGGAGCATGTCGGTGAGCTCTCCGAAGGTCATGACGGCTGTTTGATCCGCGTTCAGCGCGGCCCCCATGGCTGCGAAAAGATGGGAGTTCTCCGGGATGATGGCGTGCTCCTCATCGAGCTTCAGGGTGCGGATAAAGGCCTCCCGAAGTTCTGACAGAAAATGGAGCGGGCCTCCCAGAAAGGCTACATAGCCGCGGATGGGCCTGCCGCAGGCAAGGCCTGAGATGGTCTGATTGACCACCGCCTGAAAAATGGAGGCAGAGAGGTCTTCCTTGGTGGCCCCGTCGTTGATGAGGGGCTGGATATCCGATTTCGCGAAGACCCCGCACCTGGCAGCGATCGTGTACAGCTGCCTGTAGTGCTTTGCGTACTCGTTGAGTCCGGTCACATCCGTCTGCAGGAGAGAGGCCATCTGATCGATGAAGGAACCGGTCCCGCCGGCGCAGGTCCCATTCATCCTCTGCTCGACAGTGCCTTGCCCAAAGTAGATGATCTTGGCATCTTCCCCACCGAGCTCGATGGCTACATTGGTCTGGGGGGACTTGAGTTTTAAGGCGGAGGAGACCGCGATGACCTCCTGGACAAAGGGGACAGACATGTTTTTGGCCAGCGTGAGCCCGCCGGACCCTGTGATCACCGGGGCGGCTTTGCGGTTTCCAAGCATCTTTCCGGCTTCCTCCGTGAGAGAAGCCAGCGTCCCCTGAATATCCGCGAAGTGTCTCCGATAGTCGGAGAACAGCAGATGATGCTGTTCATCCAAAACCGTGACTTTGACCGTGGTCGACCCAATGTCGATGCCCAGGGAAAGGATTTTCTCCCCAGCCCGTTTTTCGGGGCTGCCATTGCTTTCTAGTTTCCGATTCTCAACTGCTTGTGCCATATCGTATTGTTCTCCTCTGACAGCTGGCTGTCAGTGTCTTTCCAGGTATCGGGGCCGGTCTGCCGGACTCCGGAGCACATCCCCCACATCATCTTCAGCAGGATTTTTACTCTCATTTATTGCTGAATATAGCAGGGGACAGGACGTCACATGAAAGAGTATTATAACGCCTCCGGGAAGGGAAGGCAAATATTTTACCCAAATTAATCAAGTACAATTAAATTGATGGAGAAAGAAACAGGCTCAGGGGATGGGAACGGCAGTTCCCATCCCCATTCGTGTCCCGATCTTCACATCTGCATCTATCTATATCTATCTATCTATCTCTATCTATATAACTATATCTCTGCTTCCAGTCGCTAAACTGATCCTGATTCCGATCACCATCCCCCGCCTCCCCTCCTTCTGGCGGCAGGGAGAGGGGAGCGATGCGGACAGGTGAAACGGACACGAGAACGCTGGAGCAAATCTATGGACAGGCACAGGAGTCTGCATGAGAGCAGGCATAAAAGGGACAGAAAAACCCTGGAAAAGCTGAATGGAAAGACACCATAAGAAAATCTTCACAAAAACAGACCTTGAACATCCACGAAAACTCTGTTAAGGTGACACCACACAGATGTCTGATAAATTTCTGTGAGACACTTCCTGCACAGTTGATTGGAGTCTGTATATGGCCCCTGGAAGCTTCATACATAACCTCAAATATGCATATCTACAGAGATATCCGATTGAGAGGAGGTGCAGGGAGGACCTCCTTGGCAGGTCGCTGTGTCTCCCGACATAGACATCCGAAAATCCAGGAGGAAAGCCAGAACTCCTGGTCTATGAAAGGAAGGGGTTGAGAAGGGATTGAGAAGGGATGAAAGAAAGGTAACTGCCTGGCCCGCTTTGCGCACTTGCTGCGCATAGCGGGTAATACAGCTCAAGAGCAAAGGCCGGGTGCACTTTATGTGCGTACGTAGGAGCCTCAGCCCTGCCGAATGTCTCCAGGAGCCTGCGACTGGACAGGCACGAAAGATTCTGTCCGGAACGCTGTCCACATGCTGACAGAGCTCTGAGATCTATGAGACAGAAAGGGGGAATATCCTATGGCGCTGACCAATGTTTGCGCCCAGACGCAGGGGGGCCTTAGGAGGATCACAATCGGGGAGATCCAGCGGATGAATCCCGAGGAGAGAAAAGAGGCCAGGAAATGGAGCTTTATCTGCGCGAAATGTAGAAAGAAGGTCATTGTGGCGATCGGTGACAATGTTTCTCCCTACTTCAAACATAGCAGGGAAGATGACGAGAAAAACTGCAAAGACCGCTCCCCAGTCTCTGCAGGAGGGGGTGGGAAGGCCCGGGAAGGCCAGGGGCATCTGAAACTCTGCCTGAAGGATCAGCTTACGGTGTGCCTGTCTCTGAATATGCCGTCCCGTGAACTCATTGAAAAGAATCCCCAGAGCTATCTCAGGGTTCATCCTTCTGGCAGAAAGGAGCTCTGCTTTCCGCTGGCGTCTTTCCAGCCTGGGGAGATGATGGATCTTCCGGTGGGGGAACCGGTGGAGCGTTATGATCTCTCCGTCGGGAATGCTTCCCTGGAGCTTCAGTCTTTCTTTCCTGAAAGGATATCTGGGGCTGACGGGTCCGGAACCCTCTTTGATGCCAGCACACGCAGAAGGCTCTCAGCCAATGCTGCGGTTTTTCCGGAGCAATCCTTGCTGCTGCTTCTTCTCAGATCTGAAAAAGCCAGCGGTGGAAGCTCCGTCTCGATTGAGGAGCTCGAGACAGGCTCTCAGCGCTTCAAGCTCCTCCAGATTCAGGCCAGGACCGTCAACGCATCTTCCACACGTTTTTTTCTGAACTACAACGTTCGCCTGATCCAGGGCAGCAGGGATGCCCTGCCTCTGTGGCCACCCTGCGCCATCACCCCCTCCGGGATTTCCCTCCCTCCAAGAAACTTCTATCTCTACATCCAGGGGGAGGAATCCGGAGCCCTCTGGGTGGGGGAGAGAACGGAGGAGCGGGACGGCCGCCTGGCCGTCGTGCCTCAGAACACGAAGATCTTCAGCATCCCCGTCGGCAACGGTATGCGCCATCTGAGATGGATGCCTGCCTCTTCAGATTCTTCTGAGCGATCTGAGCTTTGGAAAAGCGGGCAGGGGGAGGCTTTCGGAATCACTGCCTCAGAGGAAACGCCTGATGGGAAGAGTGTGAAGGTGACGTCCCGCTATGATGCCGAGGCACGCTTCTTCCGGGGGAGCATTCTTCTGGACAGGCTGAAGCTGCCTGCCGGGGAGAGCAGGACCCTTACTGGCCTTGGAGGCGGCGTCAGCGCTCAGCTCTACCTGGGACGGGATCTGGTCCGGTCATTTTCCCCTGGCAGGGAAGATATAGGAGAAGAAGAGGAGTCAAAGCCGCATGAAATGGGGGAAGAGCCAGAGGGTCCAGAGGATCCAGAGGGAGCAGAGGAAATAGAAGAAATAGAAGCGCTGGAGATCCTGGACCGGAGGATGGCGGAACAGGAAGAGGAGAAGCTTT
This sequence comes from uncultured Lachnospiraceae bacterium, assembly GCA_902797665.1. Taxonomy (GTDB): domain Bacteria; phylum Bacillota; class Clostridia; order Lachnospirales; family Lachnospiraceae; genus Porcincola. The sequence continues at coordinate 8,228 of CADBUA010000287.1, forward strand.
CGGATTCTGAGACAGCTCCGGCAGTTGATCTGGAGGCTCTCTACGATGCGGGACTCCTTCTGATGCTGAAGCAGAAGGGAGGGCCAAAGGTCCGGATCGACCACCTGGCCGGAACTGTGATGCGGGATCTTCGGAAGGTCCCAAGGACACAGCGATGGTTCGCCTCCGAAGTCCGCCGGGGCAGGATTTCCAAAGCAGCTTTGGACTTGATTCAGCAGTATAGAGAGGCCCAGATCGAGGCTTAGCTGCATCAGTCTGCCCCTGGAGCTGATCCATTGATATACCCGCGAGCGCGAGAATCTGTGACATAAATGGCGCGAGCGGGCATATAGCGGTGAAACACCTGGCAAATGCGAATGGTCCCCGGTATTAGCGGTATCTGTCCGGTTCGCTTTGGCCGCTTGTTGCCGAGTGAGGTCATACAGTTCCAAAGCAAAGGCCGGGCGCAGTTTCAATGCGGGCGTAGGAGCCTCAGCCCCCCTCGCAGCTCCTGGGCGCTTGCGACTGGACAGCTACGATAAACAAAAATCAGGAAGGCTGATCGTCGGCCCATATACTCTAGAAAAGAGATTAAAATGTGTTTAAACAACATGGAACATACAGAAAATGATACTTATGGATACTCATCACTGACGGCGGAACGGTCAGAGATTGACAGGCAGGAGGAGATTCTGTCGCTCTGCGTCGTAGGCAGCCGGGGACATGGCACCTGCAACCTCTTCAGGCTTGCGGATCTGGAAGGGGACCAGCTGAAAGCCCGATTTACGGAAGCTGGAAAGCCCATCACCCCTGGGGTCAGGCGCGCCATCTATCAGACAAACGGGCCGGATCAGTGCGGGGCGTACGGGATCTGGAGATGGCATTTCATCGAGAACGGACTTTATCGGGGCGGCTTCATGAAAAGCGCTCATCAGCCGCAGATGAAGGTGATCCGTATCTTTCATATCAAGGAGGCAGCAGGACCTGAAAACGTGGTCCGGTCTCTGAAGGCGGGCGTTCCGGCTGAGATGGGGGAAGGAGACGCGATCTTTGCCACGGCAGATTTTCGGGCAGGTGTGTTTCTCCCGGAAGAATGCATGATCAGAAATCAGGGGATCGTCCGTGTTCGGGAGAAGGTCTTCTCCCTGCCGGTGGTTACCCTCAAGCCGGATGATCTGATCTGCTTTCAGCAGAATATCTCGCTTTGCTTCTACGCCTACCTGACGGTGAGAAATCTTGCGGGGGAGGTCATGGTCTATGACATGAACCAGATCATACTGTCCCTGGTGCTCGGGGCTTTGACGAGAAAGAAGTTCCGGGAGGAGACGGGCGGCAGCAACAGCGATTTCAAGGCCTTCAAGGAGAATCTGAGCCGTGTGGCCACCCCGACGCTGATCGAAAGCATACAGGAAACGGCTGGCTGCAGAGCCGAGGAGGCGGAGAAGTATCTCGAAGCGTTTATGGACCGGGTGGATGACTTCATCACCCAGGATACCCTGTCGGAGAAGTATCTTGGCGGAATCATCTCCCGCAGCAGCCAGACCATGGAAGTTCTGGAGAAGAGGGCAGAGCAGAACTTCATGAAAAACATGGGGGAGGAGATTCGGAATCAGCAAAGATCTCTCAGCCTGGTTCAGAACAGAAGCAGGGAAGCCCAGGACAGCCTGAAGGCTGTGGAGATGGAAATCGCGGAGAGGAAGCAGAAACTCGCGCAGGTGAAGGAGGAGCAGAAGAATCAGATTGCCCTTGGGATCCAGGTTCGGGAGAGGGTGCGCGCTGAGATCGAGAAAGCCAGAGCGGACGCGGCAGGCTTTGCCGCGTCCGGGGTCTGGCACACGGTGCTCGGCAGCTGTCTGGAGACATATGCCTGCCTGATCCCGGCCGGAGCGGAAGGTATCAGGATGGTCTCCAGGGCGCCCTCCATAGAAGATCTCTGTGCCCTTCTCTCGGATAATCTCAGGACAGCGGGCGTGAATGAAGGACGTGTTCTGGGGCTTTCGTGCTACCTGCTTGCATCGGTGATTGAGAATGTCCCTTTGCTTCTCGTGGGGCCTTCCGGGGAGAAGATTGCCTGCGCCGCTTCCGCCGCGCTCACAGGTTTCTCCCCCCTGATCGTTGATTGCGCAGGGGAGATTGCGCGGGGTGTCACCAGCCGCATCGAGGAGGCCCAGGAGAAAGTGGTCCTGGTCCGGAATCCCTTTGAAACCGGATGGACAGCCCCGCTGACCGCGCTGATGGACCGGGCGGATAAGATGTTTTTTCTGGTCTACCCCTTCACGGAGGATTTAGCAGTGGAACCGAAGTCCCTCTATGCTTATGTCTTGCCTCTCTTTACGGAGGCATTGGACATGCGGGAGGGGAAAGGAGCCTTTTCAGGCTGCGACCATTCTGCCCTGATCCTGAAGGAACGAAATCAGAAAGCTGATCGGGACGATGGGACCTTTCATGTCAGATCCCTCATGCGGCAGATGAGGCTTCCTTCTGGTGCCCGGCTGAAGATCTGCCGCGTTCTCTCCCGCTTCCGGAGCCTGTATGCCCGCCTCACGAGGAAGGATCCGGATTCTGAGGAGATGCTCCTCTGCCTTCTGCCCATTGCAGAGGCGGTGGAGGCGATGGACGTCCTTCAGGATGTGCAGGATCGGGAAAACGAGGCAGGCAAAGTGAGAGACCTTACACGATGGATGGAGAGTCTGGAGGGAGAAGATGAATCGGGAAACGCTGCTGTCTGAGATTCAGGAGGATCTGGCGCTGTCTCCGGAGGCGGGAGAGGAGGAGGGATCTTTCAGGAGCCGTCTGATCTACAGCGCCGCAGGGAGGATGACCCTCGCTTCTCTATGGGATATGGAGGAGAAACGGCAGAAGAGAGGCGCCGCAATTGCGACTTCCATGGGCGCTTTCATGGACAGAGCTTCCGGCCCTGGGGAAGTCTGGCCCAATCTTCCGCTTGCCCATCTGAAAAGCATGCTGAAGGCCCGGCTTTCTGCTTTCATGACCCTCTACCCGGAAGGGGCAGAACTTCTTCCGCCGCCAGAGGATCTATCCCAGGAGATTCAGGAGATCTACGGCGATGCTGGTTTTTTCTACCACAGACCCTATTGGGCGGCGCCTGCGCTGCCCAATAGTGCCTCCTTCGGACATCTCACCCTTCACCGAGCTGGCAGTCCGTTCCTGAAGAGCAGGATGAGCGGCCTCGGCCTCTATACGTTCGGGCATGAGACGGCGCGTATGACAGAGGAGAGGGCGAAGAATCTGGATACAACCCGGGAAATCCGAGAGATGTTTCTTCTGCCGTCTCTTCCGCTTATAGAAAGCCTCCAGGAGATTCTTCGGACTGGGGACTATGAGAGCGTGAAGATCCCAAAGCATGCGGAGTTTCTAAAGATGCATGGCCCCTTCGCGGGAGGATTCTGGATTCCGCCTTCTGATCGGGAAAAGACGAATCTCACGCTCATGAGAGTGCGCATTCGGAAAATGCAGTACAGCTGCATCCTCCTCACCGGGGATGGAAGAGGGGTGGAGGTCTCTGACTGGAAGCGTGCCGCGGCGGCGCTCCTTATCTGGAACAAGGCAATGCCGAAGATCCGCGTCTCTTTGGGAAAAAGCACTGCCTTGGTGGAGCTCCCTTATCCTCTGCCGGAGGAGGAAGAAGCTCTTTTCCGCCTCCTCACCTGGCCGGTCAGAAAGAGTTCCGGGGCAGGATTGTCCGGCCGGATGGCCCTCCCGGTCTACGAGCTCTTCCGCAGCCTTGTCCTGGAGGATGGCTATGAGATCGAAGAAAAGACAGGCCTTTCCGTCGCAGCATAGAAGAGAAGGCATAGTATCGCAGAAGATGAAATAAATGAGAAGAATTAATAAGAAACACGAAAAATAAATGCAAAAAACCATGCATGTGAAGATTAGTTTAATTAAACACGAGAAAAATACATGCAGACAAGCACACAATACAAGCATACAATACAAATATGCAATAGTAAATATAAAAGAGAACAAAAGCGCAAACGATATATATAATAGTCTGATATATAGCAGAAGAGACAGAATGAAAGGCCTGGATGCATAGAAAGTGCAGGAAATGCAGGATGTATAGGACGTATAAGACGCATCAGACGTATAAAACGTATAAAA
>CADBUA010000288.1 GCA_902797665.1 uncultured Lachnospiraceae bacterium
CATATTGCATGTGACGGCAGGAACAAGCGCCCGGCCGAATGCCGACAGGCGCTTGCGACTGGACAGGTATCATCTGTCAGTCAGAATGGGAGACCTGCCAGAATGGGAGGCTTGCCTGACTCGGTCATTGAATGGCAGTCATCTCCTTGTGCATCTCATTCAGGACATACACCAGACGGTGGAGGGAGTCCATGTCCGCGGGAAGGGTGCTCATCAGGGCGAGAACATAGGGCCCGGAGGGAGCATAGACAATGCCGGCGTCGTTTGCCGTCCTCCTTTCGCCGTCCGGGTACCAGCCTGCTTTTGAATCTGTCCGGTATCTGGAACCCAGGACCTCATGAATTGCGGAACGGTTTGGCGTGCGGAACAGGACTTCCAGCTCCCTCCCCCGCGCTTCTGTCTGAAAGAAGCTGTAATTCCTGAGCCAGAGGCGGCAGAGAGTCCGGGGGGAGTAGTACATGGAAAAGCGAACATTGGGGCTTTGGGTCACGCCCTGAAAGGCCAGGCCTGCCTGCAGAAACCAGAGTCGGATCGGTGCGGTTCCGTATCGGTCTGTGAGAAGATTGTAGGAGGCGTTGTCGGACCAGATGAGGGTTCTGCTGAGCAGGGCATTGCCGCTGATCTGTATCCCTGGATTGAGGGAGACGATGGAAGCTGCATAGGGACCTTTTATGGTTGATGCGGAATAGAAGAGCCGGTCCGGGCGGAAAGAGATCCCCCTGGCGCTGTTGATGTCGATGAGGACAAAACCGAGGGTGCAGCCTTTCTTTTCTGTCTCAATGATTGCGGTTTTGAGAGCGGAGAGGGCTGCCGGGCTTGGTTTATAGCCGGAGAGCATCGTGATCCAGGCACCATTCCGGGTTCTCTTCACTGCCTGATGGCAGTTCTCCACCTTCTTTTCAATGGCCGCCCTGACTGTGGAAGCAGCATTGGCTTCACATGGGAAGCTGGGCATGAGAGGCAGCAGTATGGCCAGGAGACAGATGAAGAGAAGAGGCTGAAAGCCTCCTCTGAGATCAGTCAGAACGTCATGGATTCTTCTTCTCATCCCTTCTCCTGCAGAAAACAGTCCTACTTCAGGGCTCGGTCAATCAATGGCTGCAGCCAGACTCCTGCTGGTTCAAATCTATTTATGCCGATACATCGATCTGATACGTCTTTAGACGCGAGCGTGAGAATCTGCGAAAAATGGGCCAGGCGGGCAGACAGCGCCCCCGCATCTGGCAGATCCGAATGGTTCCCGGCATCACACAGAACTTTGCCTTCTTCTGTCCTTCTTCTGCGTTTCTGGTTTTCCCGTCAACGATAGTCGATTTCAGAAGAGACTGTCAAGCTATGTCTTCCAGATCTGCACATGCATAACTTCAGACTGATGCTCGCGCGCGGCACGGAAATCTCCGTGGCGTCCTCTCTGGACTGGAGCCTCGGGGTAAAAACAGGCTGAAAGACTTCGTGGAGATGGCAGATAGGGCCTCGGAAATTCTGCTGTTCTGAGCGAGACTTCCGGTTGACAGAGAAGGGAGGGAGTGCTAAGCTGAGTGTACTATTAGTGGTAGTACACATAGAAAGAAGGAGGGATCACGTGTTTCAAATCGATCCATTCGGCCGGATCCCCGTCTATGCCCAGGTCATCTCTGAGCTGGAGCGCTTTGTCCTGATCGGTGTTTATAAGCCCCAGGACCAGGTGCCATCGGTACGCGCCCTGGCGGTGGAATCCGGGGTGAATCCAAACACGATTCAGAAGGCCTACATGCAGATGGAGCGGGATGGGATCCTGAAATCGGCCCCAGGAAGGGGGCGCTTTGTGACAGAGGAAGCAAAGACCATCATCCAGAGCAGGAGAAGAGGACAGCTTGACGGTCTCCGGGAGAGCCTCCGGGCTTTTGCCCAGGCGGGGATCAGCCGGGAGGAAATTCTGGAATGTCTCGATGAGGTCTACACGGGGGAGGGAAAATGATAGAGGGGAGAAAGCTTGAGAAAAACTTTGGGGAGAAGAAAGGCATTTTCGATGTATCCATCAGGATCCCGGAAGGCATTGTCTATGGGCTGGTGGGTTCCAACGGAGCCGGGAAATCCACCTTGCTCCGTGTTCTTTCGGGTGTCTACCAGCAGGATTCCGGGACTGTGACAGTGGATGGGGAAAAGCTATGGGAAAACCCATCTGTCAAAGGCAGGATTGCCCTGCTTGCAGATGATTTCTACTTTCCCGCGTCTATGACAATGAAGGGGATGGCTGATCTGACGGAGGCGCTTTGTCCGGACTTTGATCGAAAGCGCTACAGGTCCCTCACAGATCTTTTCGGCCTGAATGAAAAAGCGCTCTCAGGCAGCTTCTCCAAGGGGATGAAGCGACAGGCAGCCATCGTGCTGGCCCTCTCAAGACGGCCGAAATACCTCCTTCTCGATGAAACCTTTGATGGCCTGGACCCGGTCATGCGGCGCCTGGTCAGAGGACTGATCGCGGAGGAGATTCTGGACCGGCAGATGACGGCGGTCATCAGCTCGCATTCCCTCCGGGAGCTTGAGGATACCTCCGATATGCTGGCTCTGCTCCACCGGGGGAGCCTGGTTCTTGAGAGCAGCATTGAGGCACTGAAGGAGAGAATGTTTAAGATGCAGGTGGCTTTCGACACACCATTTGACGCATCCAGCTTTCAGGCTCTTCAGCTGCTGCGCTTTCAGAAGCGGGGATCTGTCGCCCAGCTCATCGTGGAGGGGAACGCCGCTGAAGCGGAACAGATCCTTCGGCAGATGAATCCCCTCCTGCTGGACATCCTCCCGCTGACGCTGGAGGAAGTCTTTGACCTGGAGATGGAAAAACTCGGCTATGCATTTCAGATGGAAGATGGGAGTGCTGGCGTTTCGGAAGGAGGGCAGGAATGATGAACCGACAGAAAGCCTCAGGAAAGAAGAGGGCGGGAGGGATCTCTCTGATCCTCCAGGGGATGAAAAAGACGAAGACGCTGGCACTGGCTCAGTGTGTCCTGACCTTCAGCGCGGCATTTCTGATCCCGCTCAGAAACGCCCTGGCTGCCCGGGAGAAGATGGCCTCTGGCGCCTCCTGGAATCCGGTCCTTTACGGTGTTTTGCAGTTGAATCCTTTTATTCTCGTCAGCTTCATGTTCTATGCGCCTCTGCTCACCCTTTCAGCCTTCAGCTTTCTGAACGACCGGGCGGGGAGTGATTTCTACCATGCCGCAGCGAAAAAGCGAGTCAGGACGGCGTTTGATTTTTACCTGTCCCAGGCTTTATGGATTCTGATATTCATTATCGGAAGTCTCCTGGTCACCTGTGTTTCATCCTGGCTTTTCCGGGATTTCTTCCACTTTGATCGAACGAAAATTCTCTGCTGTTTCCTCCAGCTGTCTGCCGCAAGCCTCCTGACGGAAGGAGCAGTTCTGACAGCCATGACCCTGACCGGCACCTTTTTTACGAACATCGTGCTGGCCCTGCTTCTGATCTTTGTTCCATCTCTTTTGCTGAAGATTACGGCGGTGAGCCTGACAGAAATGGTCGCCATGCTGGACATGTCCTATCTCCCGGCTTTTTTTGCAGGCCGTATGAACGCCGTGACCGGGATTGTGCTGAATGCTCTGATCGTGGGAGACAAGTCTGTTCTTTACGATCAGGGATCCATTGTCTACACCTTTCTCGCGGCGGGTTTCTACCTGGGACTTGGGATTCTGCTCTACGGGAAGCGCCCGTCCGAAACAGCCGGAAGACCGGCACTGGGGAGAAAGACGCAGGGCGTGATCCGGGTCCTGATTGCGTTTCTGATCAGTCTTCCTGCCTGCATGATCTTTCTGACGGCGAATGCGAAATCGTATCCGCAGGGGGAAATGGGCAGGTTTTCATTTGCTGACTTAAGCCCGGATGAGCTGATCCTGCTGGGGACCCTCCTTCTATGCGCCCTGGGCGCCATGCTGGTCTATGAACTTCTGACAGTCCGGAGACTTCCCGGATGGAAAAAGTTTCTGAAGGACGCCCTGCTTCTTTTCTGCCTGGACGCGGTCTGGATTCTCGGCATGACGGGCATTGAGGCGGGCTATCGAAATGAAGCGTTTCCGCCTTCAGAGATAGAGAGCGTTTCTTTTCCGATGCGGGAACAGTACTACCGGAGCGGTCCATCCGCCTGCTTTGACCTGGATCACTATGGATGGAACCAGTCCTATTTTGACTCAAAGCTGGACGATGTAATCTTCCAAGACCCGGAGCTCATGGAACTGATCTCACAGCGGCATAGAGAGACCGCGGAGGCAAACAAAGGGGATGTGGATTGGGAGACTGGTGATTCCTACAAGATCCAGGAAGGGGAATACTTCAGCAGCATCCTGACCAGGATTCATCTCAGGAGCGGAAAGGATGTCCATAGAATTCTGGTCTACAGCGGCGAAGATCTGACACGGATCTGGGATAATCTGGCATCCATAGAGGCTGGCAGACAGCTCCTGGAGCTTCCGGACTATATCAACCTGAATTGGGTCTATCTCACGGGCGTGGAAGAACAGGAACAAAGCCTGCCGATTCGGGATCTGTATGAATGCTACAGAGAGGAATTCCGGAAAATGACCCCAGAGGAGGCAGTCTCCCTTCTGGAAGATCTCAGCTCCTACAAGGACAGAGTCCTGATCAACTTTAACCTTTATCTGAAGGGCGACTACAGGTACGCGTCTCTTCCGGTCACGGACAGCTTTCCGGAAACGCAGAAGAAGCTGGATGACCTGGGGGTAAAAGTGATGACGACGGAGAATGTTTCAGAGCCTTTGACCGGGCTGGGTGCCGGAGCTTTGTCTGAGACAGAGACAGAAGCTGAGAAGGCAGGAGAACCTGGGTCAGCGCCCGATGAGGCAGAAAGCGGGATCATCGGCGGAGCCGATGGACCGACTACGATTTTTCTCGCGGGGAAGCTCCCGGGCCGAGGCGGGGCTGAGATGGAAGGCGGAAAATCGCCTGAGAGCGAGACCGAAGAAGAATAAGCGGGGGAAATGCCCGTGAATCCATATCTGCCTCATTTTGAACATATGTAAGATTAATCAATATTTGGGTATTAAGAAATACCAATTGTGGACCGAGTATTCGGCAGCGCGGCGCGCTGCCGTTTCTTTTGTTTCCATTTTTCTGAGCCATCCTCTATAATGGACTGTACGGATATAGCATGATCTGCGGGATCATGGGAGATGATATCGCCTGAATGTTGTTTGAATGCTGATGAATTGTTTTATGAGACTTTTCGTAACTGTCCAGTCCGCTTTGCGCACTTGCTGAGCAAAGTGAAGCGGTACAGTTCAAAAGCCAAGGCTTATCAAACACCCTTCGAATGCTTTTGCAAGTTCTGAAAGCGCTTGTCTTCGATGAGGAGGAGAAATCTGGGGGCGAGGCCGGGAGACAGGACTCACCACTTTTCAGGTGCGCGGAAGAGCCTTTCACTTCATCGGCTCTGCCCTGATTCTGCATCATTCAAAACATGCGCTCCCAGGGGAGTCTGAGCTTTTCTGAATCTCCTCAAAGTCGAGCCATCCGGAAATGCAGCATCCGAGAGGAGGACAGGGAACCATGGTTCTGTTCCTGACGAGCAGTTTAGCGGAATATCACGACGAGGAGACCTGCGTCAAGGCAGTGGAGAGGGACAGGCAGTTCCTGGACCGGCTGAGAGCGTACTGGACTTATCCTGTCTCCTTTCTGGTCTTTGCGAGTGATCCGGATGACTATCATACAACAGACCTGGTATCTTCAAAGATGCAGGCGTACTTTCAGCTCGCGGGGATGCCGATCCGGGAGATGAGGACGCTGGATCGCAGAAACATGGCTGAGGCGGAGACCCTGCTTCAGAGCGCGGACGTGATCTTTCTCGCCGGGGGCCACGCGTCGACTGAGAACCGTTTCATGAAGGAATGTCATCTGAAGGAGCTTCTGAGATCTCCGGCGCCTTTTGAGGGGATTGTGATAGGCCTTTGCGCGGGGGCTATGAACTGCGCGGAGCACTGCTACATGATTCCGGAGCTTCCTGGGGAGGCGGCTGACCCTGGGTTTGAGAAGGACATGGAGGGTCTGGGGCTCACGAATCTCAACATCGTTCCCCATAAGACTGCTCTGGAGACCCTTGTGCTGGACGGTAAGCGCATGCTGGAAGATATCCTCCTGCCGGACAGCCAGGGCAGAAAGATCTTCCTGATTGAGGATGGGAGCTATTTTCAGATTGAAGGGGATGAGACGAAATTTTACGGGGAGGGGGAGATCATCGAGAATGGGATGGTACGGCCCATTATGAGGGACAAAATCGATCCGCAGGTTTTCCAGTCTGTGATAGAGGATGGATATGACTGCGTCGCGGAGCTGGAGAAAAGCGGGGAAATGCGCTACATCTATCTCAGTCCCATGCTCCGGCAGTCGGGCATCTCAGAGGGGAAAACCCGATATTACAAAGATTTTATTGACATCATCTCCCGGGAACTTGCCGTTGAGGAAGAGAAACAGGCGCTTCTGGATGAAACGGCACTCGACATCGTGTTCCGGGAGGCGGAGAATGAGGCCTGCTATGCCCGGACAATCCATCTGCATCTCCCGGACGGGCGGCACGCGGAGGACTTCCGCGTCCGAATGACCGCGGACGGGACCCTGGGCATCTGTATTCTCCGGGATAACACAGAGATTTTGGACCATGACTGGATGACGAATGTCTACTCCAGAAGCGGCTTCCTCGCGGAGGCGGAAAAGCTTTTAGGGCGTCTGGACCTGAGGGAGCGTTATGCGGTCCTCTACACGAATATCATGGGATTCAAGGCGGTCAATGAGATCTTCGGGGAGGAGAGCGGGGACCAGGTCATCCTTCAGATCAGGGACCGTCTCAGAGAGACCTTCCATCCGCTTTTGATCGGAAGATTTGAGAGTGAGCACTTTACCCTGATTGTGCGCGCTTCCTTTCTTTCGGAGGAAAACCTGAACCGTCTTCGCACCCATGACTTTACGAAGGGGCTTCAGAAGTACACCATGAGGATCCATATCGGGATCTACCGGATTGATCCGGAAGACCTGAGATCGGGTCTGACGATCACCCGGATGACCGACCTGGCCAAGCTGGCTGAGGAGAATATCCGCAAGATGCCTGGGACCCTCCACGCAGCTTTCTCGGAGGAGATGCGGGCAGAATATATGCAGCGGGAAGCTTTTTTGTCAGACTTTCGGGATGCCCTGGAGGGAAAGGAGTTCCGTCCGTACTTTCAGCCGATTGTGGAGACTTCGAGCGGGAGAATCGTCTGCGCGGAAGCTTTGGTCCGTTGGATCAGGCTGGGCGGAAAGATCGTTCCACCCGGTCAGTTCGTTCCTGTGTTTGAGGCGGCGGGGCGGATCTCCGAGATCGACCGCTCCATGATGCATGAGGTGATGCGTTTTCTTTCCTGGCGCGTGAAGCGAGGGAATTTCGCTGTGCCATGTTCAGTGAATCTGTCGCGGATTGACTTCTATGATGCCGGGATGATCCGGGAAATCCATGAGATGGTCTCCTCCGAAGCCTTCCCGCCTTCCCTGCTGAAGCTGGAGGTGACGGAGACAGCTTACCTGGAGCTTGAGACAGACGCGGTGGGATTTCTGGAGGAGATGCGGAATCTCGGTGTAAAGATCCTTCTGGATGACTTTGGAAGCGGAAAGTCAAATCTTTCCTCCCTGGGGAACTTCCAGTTTGACACGATCAAGCTCGACATGGGCTTTATCCGCAAGATCGGGGTGAGCAGATCTGTGGAGGCGGTGATTCACTCGGTCATCGATCTTGCCCACAGTGTCGGATCCACGGTTGTGGCGGAGGGCGTGGAGACAGAGCAGCAGCTCTCCTTCCTCAAGGAGGAGCACTGCGACATGATCCAGGGCTATCTGTTCTACCGGCCGATGCCGGAGACAGACTTCAGCAAGCTTCTTGACTACGTCTGGTATGGAGAGAGGCTGGAGAAGGGCATTCAGTGAGCAGCAGAAAGCGATGATAGAAAAGTGCTGACTGTCCGGTCCGCTTTGCGCACTTACTGCGCAAAGCGAGGTAATACCATTCAAAAGCAAAGGGCGGGCATACATTTCACTGGGTGACAGGAACCTGCGCCCAGCCTCGTATCTGGAAGGAGTCTGCGACTGGACAGGCGCGAAAGAAAGAATGAACGAAACGATATAGAGCATGAAAAGCATGAAAGGGCCTCCTTCTGAGAATACCAGGGAGGCTCTTTTTTATTCGGCTGCATATCATAAGGAAGTATATTGGAGCGCAGTAAAGCACAATAGAGGAGATGAAAGAATATTGGGGAATATTTGAGAATGGTAGAGCGCGTGAAAGAGTATTAGATAATTCACAGAGCATTAGTTATATAAAATTAAATATATTTAAAAATGAATTAATATATAAAAATCAATAAAATGATATTGTTATATAAACGCGCAAAAAGTATAAACATAGAATCGCACAGCAGAGAGAACTCAACGATATAGACCGTTTAGATCTTCCAGATCATCCTCGGAAAGGAAGACTTCTCCCTGGGACTTTCCATCGATCTGGGTCAGGATCTGGTCCAGTGGCGGCAGAGGTCTTTTTCGCATTGAACGCACTGGGATATGCGGTATTCAGGAATATTCAGGCGCTCTCCGCTCTGATTCTGTAAGACGAGATCATTTTGATGTCTATACGCGCGTCCATAAGCAGGCAGAAGACGCCGTTTCGGGCATCCTTCAGAGATTTTTCAGCTTTCTTCGGATTCCCCTTGAAGGCTTTTTTACAGGTTTGGTTTGTTCCTGCGTCCAAGCCCGTGAGGAAGGGATCCGGCGTGGCTTTCTTTGCCGGAGTCAGACTTTGCATGTCCGGGACAAAAGACCCGTCAGAATCTCCACATCATCATTCTTCGCAGCTTCTCTCAGCTTTTTGCCTTTCCTGGAGCGCCCTCCTATCAAAAGGATCTTCGGACTCTTTTCGGAGCAAACTCTTACGGTAAGATGGAAAATATAGAAGTGATAGAAAAAATAGAAAATATAGAAAGATAGAAGATACTACAAAGCCTCTGACTGCCAGGTCTTTTTGCGCACTTGCGGCGCAAAGCGAGGCATTTCTACTCAAAAGCAAAGACTGGGCGTACATTCCCTGCGACGACAGGAGCCTGCGCCCGATCTCGTGCCTTTACAGGAGCCTGCGCCTTTACAGCTACAAAAAGCTTAAAATCCATGGAGCGCCTCAGGAATAACAGAGAATCATGCTATAATCAAAGCAAAGCATAGAACAGGGATCTCCGGGCGAAGAACGGACATCCATTGGATGGAAATCTCACGCCTGCTTTTTCCCATTGATGGTTCAGCTTCCGTTTTTGGGAGGACAGCAGCGAAGGGCCCTTTATAGCCCTTTATCCTTTTCTGGCCTTCTACGGCTATATGGCCTGAACGCTTTCAGGCTCTCATGGCCATCTGTTGTTCACAAGATCCCTGAGGGGCTGGAGGACGAACGTCCTTCCGGCTGATTCGGACGCAAATACCTTTGAAGTGCTTATACCGGGAAGCATTCGGATTTGCCAGATGCGGGGCGGTATAGATGACTACAGTCCAGAATGGACTCACACATCTGGGGCATGCTGCGCATCAGCAGCGGCCTGCCCAATTGATGTATTCTGGATGTACTGGATGTAAGTTGGAGGGGAGCCGATGGAACATCTGATTGACTATGTGAAGTGGCGCGGAGATATTCCTTTCACCTCCGGGGAGATCACACCGGTGGACAATGTCATCTTCTGCACCATCAGTTATCTCAAGTTTGACGATGTCATCAGGCCGGAGGATACGGTGTCACTTAGGGATCTCTGGGAACGGTATCTGAAACTGAATCCCCCGGCGCCGAAAGAGAAACATCTACAGGATTTCATCCGCCTGACGAAAGCCTGCGCGGAGAGCGTCCGCTTTGGCAGCCTGATGGTTCGGGGCTGGCGTTCCGTTCTTGGAGAGGAGATCAGCTGCCAGTTCTGCGCGATGATCTTTGACCTGACGGATCAGGCCTCTTTTGTGGCCTTCCGCGGGACAGATGAAACCATCGCCGGCTGGAAGGACGACTTTCTGGCCAGTGTGATTGAGACCGAGGCGCAGCTTCAGGCCATGGACTATGTCAATGAGATGTGCGCGGACGGGCGCCAATATGACCTGGGCGGCCATTCCAAGGGCGGCAACCTGGCTTTGTTCGCCGCATTGCACATGAAGGAGAATCTGCTCCCAAAGATCCGCCATATCTACCTGAATGACTCGCCGGGCCTCTCGCCGGAGTCGACAGATATGACGAGAATGAATGAGCTCATTTCCCGGATTACCTCAGTGCGGCCCAGCTTCAGCATCATCGGGCGTCTGTTCGATATGAACATCCCGGACAGCATCATCACCGCGTCCGACCAGGAAGGAATCATGCAGCATTCCCCTGTAAGCTGGCTGGTGAAGCATGGTCATTTCGCAGAGGAAGAACATTTCGAGCCGGTGAGCCTGATGCTCATGGACCTTGTGAACAGCATGCTTGCGAATACGACACTGAATGAAAAGCTTCAGCTGTTCGATGAGGTCTTCCGGGCTGTGCAGGAGGAGAACCCACGCACCGTCGCGGATCTTTTCTCCAACCGGACATCCGTGGTGAAGGCTCTCCATGCCATTCTGACCGGGAAGAGAACGGTGGATGTCATACTGAACATCAGCCTGAGATCCGCTGTGCCTAGATCCGTAAATTACCTGAGGCAGTCCCAGCTGATTCAGTATTTCCGCTCGAGGACATGGGCTGCCGGGATCCTCGCGATCGCCTTTGGCGTCCTGACCATCCTGCTCGAGGACATTTTTGGGGAGTGGCTTCTCTGGGGCCTGCTTTTGGGCATAGCTGTGTTTGATTTCACCCTGACGTTTCTGGCACTCCGGAACGACCGCTGGAACCTCATCAATCACAAGGCTCAGATCGTCACCAGCCTGACCATGATCCTTTTGTTCCTTGTCGGGAACGCCTATGACAGGGCCTTTCTGGCCCCCCTGACCTATCTGCTTTTCTGCATTTTGATGCTGCTGTTTGGGGTCAACCATTTCTTCCGGCTGATGAGAAAACCGAAGACACTTTTCTGTTTTTTCCACCTGGCGATGTGCCTTCTGGATCTGGTGGTCATCATGGGCTTCTGTGGTCCGATTCCGATCAGCTCGCATGAGTACTTCAGCTACGCGGGAGCGCTTCTGATCCTGGAGGGTATCTTCCTTCTGATCCTGAGCTTTCTTGCGTACAGGAAAAAGAGGTTCTGAGCGGTCCACAGAGACAGGAGGAGCCTAAAAGCAATAAACTGACTGAGACCTGGTGCCGAGGGGAGATCCCGGGGCGCTTTTTCCCTCAAAGAGGGAAGGAATGGTCGAGATACGCGTGAATGAACATACATCGGTCAGCTTAAGAGAACTTATACTGCTAAAAGGGATATTTATATTTGATTTATTATTCATATAGAATCACAATAGAAACGGTGAAGACCTCACACTATTTCTGAGAGAACATGAAATGTTCACATTTTAGACAACAAATGGACTAAATCGGGTGCTATAAATAGTTTCATGGGGCAGACACCACAGCGAAAGGCTGAATGGGTTTGCCCGCTAATAAATGGCATAAAGAATATAAAACACAGGCAAATACAAATAGATCATACGCAAATCAGGATTCTAAGTCAGAGGCAGCAGGCTCTGACAACGATTCAATCGGGGGAATGCACTCGAAAGATCCGTGCTTCCCGCAGAGAAAACCTCAATGCGCCCTGGCCTTTTCGGCCGGGAGGGAGGATGGGGAAAGGGATTTATGACAAAATTTGATGAGACGATGATCCAGATGGAAAATGATCCGGAGATCCAGAAGCTGCGGCAGTTCCGCCAGCATGGGAGCAGCAATACCTATGATCACTGCAGATCCGTGGCACGTTCCGCAGACCGCCTTGGCAGGTGGCTGGGATGGGAAGTGGACGGAGAGGAACTGGCCCGTGGAGCCATGCTGCACGACTATTACCTCTACGACACCAGGGATATGACCATCAGTGATTACCAGCATGGGGTGAAGCATCCGGAGACTGCTCTGAAGAACGCCGGAAAACTCTATGAGCTCTCGGAGAAGGAGACGAACATCATCCGCAGCCATATGTGGCCGCTGACCCTGTTCCATGTCCCGAAGTCAAGGGAAGCTGTGCTGGTGTGCGCTGCGGACAAGGCTGTTGCCACGCGGGAGTTCTTCCACAGCGGCGTGCAGGCCCTGAAAAAGAGAGCCCAGCTGGGCGCCTGACCAGGGCCAGCAGGGCTTCCATACAGAGGCAGACCCTTGTTTCAGAGACAGGCTTCAAACTGGATGTGTTCAGAAATGGACTTTCTGGTTTGAGCCATAGAATAATATACAAAAGATAATACAATACAATAAACAAGATATGATTAAAACGATATAATACAGCATACTACAATGCAACATGTCGATACACAGCGCCTGGAGATAAATAATCATTATATTTTACAATATAATGTTATACTATAACATAACATATAGTATCATGATACGCAATAACATATCGTATCATGTTATATCATGCTGTTTATGTCGCTTTTAATAATATAACATTTGACTTGTAAGAAAATAGAAAATATAATGATTCATCACGAAAACGATATGATCAGAGATTCTGTTTTGAAATGATGATCTGGGTGAGGATCCCCGGCTTAAGCCGGAGATCCTCACTTTGTTTTGACAGCGGCGCATCTCTGTCCGGGCCTGCTTTTTGACAGGCTGCTGCTTCTTGACTTAAGATAAAACTTGTCCGAACAGGAAGAG
>CADBUA010000289.1 GCA_902797665.1 uncultured Lachnospiraceae bacterium
AAAATATGATCCCGATGAAATATCCGGATGGGACGGGCATATCCCAAAGCAGGGTCCTGCCTTGCGCATCCTGTGCGCAGGACAGGACGATATCCAGAAGGAGGAGCAATGAACATCAGGCAGGCGAAAAATGAGATCATGAATGCGATGAAGGCGTACTTTACCAGGGATGAGACGGGCAGCTATGTGCTGCCCCCAAGGAATCAGCGCCCGGTTTTCCTGATGGGCCCTCCCGGCATCGGAAAGACAGCCATCATGGAGCAGCTCGCAGAGGAGCTGGGTGTGGCCCTGGTCTCCTACTCCATGACGCATCACACCCGGCAGAGTGCTCTGGGGCTCCCCTTCATTGTCCACAAGGAGTACCAGGGGGAGGCTTTCGATGTGAGTGAGTACACCATGTCGGAGATCATCGCTTCTGTCTACGACTGCATGGAGAAGACCGGAAAGCGGGAGGGCATTCTCTTTCTCGATGAGATCAACTGTGTCTCGGAGACCCTTTCCCCGGTCATGCTGCAGTTTCTGCAGTACAAGGTCTTCGGCCTGCACCGGGTGCCGGACGGGTGGATTGTGGTCACGGCAGGGAACCCGCCGGAGTACAACAACTCCGTCCGCGAATTTGATCTTGTCACCTGGGACCGTCTGAAGCGCATCGATGTGCAGCCGGATTTTGAAGCCTGGAAGGAGTACGCCTACAAGGCTGGGGTCCATCCGGCGGTCCTCTCCTATCTGGATCTCAAGAAAGAGGAGTTCTACGTGATCGAGAGCACCGCGGGAGGAAAGGAGTTCGCCACAGCCCGGGGCTGGGAGGACCTTTCGACCATGATCCAGCTGTACGAGAAAAACAATATCGCGGTCACGATGAGCCTGGTAGAGCAGTACCTCCAGCGGCCCAGGACTGCCCGGGACTTCGCCAGCTACTACGATCTCTTCCGGAAGTATCAGAGCGACTATCAGGTGGAGGACATCCTGAAGGGAAGCGCCGGACCAGAGATTCTGGAGCGCGCGAAGCATGCCCGCTTCGACGAGCGCCTGTCCCTCCTGGGACTGATTCTTGGAAAGCTGAACACGGAGTTTCGGGAACTGGCGGAGGAGGAGGACATCATCAAGAATATCTTCAATTCCCTGAAGGTCATCCGCAGCGGCATGCTGAAAAAAGGTGCGGTCCTCACGGGGCTCATCCAGGAGGAGGCGGAGCGGGAGAAGAATCGTCTCTCGCGCGATAAGCAAGGCGGTTTTGTCTCCAGATGGGAGGAACGTATCCGCCGCATGAGTATCCTGGCACTGCTGCAGGAAGGGGAAAAGCTCAGGAAGCTCGATCCGGAAAAGGAGAAAGACCCCTGGAAAGTGCTGAAGAAGGATTATGACGCCAGAGTGAAGAGGAGCAAAAAGAAGGCGGGCGAGATAGACAATCAGCTGACCCAGGCCTTTGCTTTCCTGGGGGATGCTTTCTCAGACGGGGATGGGGAGTGCCAGGAGACCCTGATCCTGGTCACGGAGCTTACCTCTTCCGCCTATGCCTCCCGCTTCCTCCAGGCGCATGGCAATGCCGCTTACTTCGACCACAACAAGGGGCTCCTCTTTTTCGAGCGGCAGCAGGCGCTTCTGACAGAGATCGATCAACTGGACCAGCTGGCGGAGCTGGATCTGGAAAAGATTTCCGAAGAAACACAGGAAGAGATTCAGGAAGAGATTCAGGGAGAGACTCAGGGCGATTCAGAGAGAGCCGGATGAAAAGGAGCAGGCTTCCTGAGTCTTCGTTTCGGCTCCTCCTTCTGAGCGAACGCCTTCATTTGGACTTTTCCGGAACTTTTCCGGAACTTTTCCGGGACTTTCGCGGGATCTCCCCGGGCTTCCCGGCGGTATGAGCCGCCGGGAAGCCTCTGCGCCCGGAAGGGTGAAAAAGCCTGAAACATGGGATTTTCGCCAGCAGAAAATTTTTCAAAAGTTTTGCTTGCATTTTAGGCGCCGTTGTGGCATAGTATGGAAGTGCCGATGAGAAAGAACGGTCGGAAACAAAAGGAGACGTAGCTCAGCTGGGAGAGCAACTGCTTGACGTGTAGTAGGTCACAGGTTCAAGTCCTGCCGTCTCCATGAGAACAGGGAAACCATTGGTTTCCCT
>CADBUA010000290.1 GCA_902797665.1 uncultured Lachnospiraceae bacterium
CCGGAAGCCCTGGAGTCTTCAGAATCCTCAGAAGCTGCAGGGACTCTCCTGATTATGTCTATAGAATCCGGAATCCCGGAAGATCAGATGACTGGAACTGTGCCTTCATTCTTCTGTTGATGCGCGGGATCTTCAGCCGATCCGGGCATGAAACTTAGTAAAACATTAAGTATTTTCCGGCAGGAAGAGAGGAGATTCCCTTTCTGCTGGCCGATATAATGAAGAGACGGGACGGATCGGCCTGTCCTGGACAGAAGTGGAAATCAAGCGGAAAATCGAGCGTATAAGCGGAAAATTGAGAAGAAAATCGAGAAGAGATTCGAGAGGCTGGATGTGTGCTGCCTGATCGATGCGGGATGACGCAAAGACCGGGCCTTTCGGCGCGCAGTGCCTGTATGGATGTGGTCCGATTTCAAATACCCGGAGTCCCGGGCTGGAAAGGAGTCACTATGAGAAAGCGGGGATTGTGGAAGAAGTCGTTTGCAGTGCTTACTGCCGCGGTACTTCTGGCGGCGCCGTCAGGCGCGGAGAGCAGCGGGCAGAACCCGGAATCTGGAATTCATGCGTCAGGGTCCCTGACGCTGATCCTGGGAGAACCTTTGGAGCATCTTCTCACGGAGACCAGCGGGATGGATCTCAACTGGCTGAACCAGATCATGGTAAGCTACCGCCTTGATACGTTGGAAGAGGATCTGGAACTTGATGATGCCACCCTGGTTGTGCCAGATGATGAATTGTCCCTTCCGGATCAGGAGGCCTCTGCCAGAATCTATCTGAACGGGACAGACTTCGTGAGTCTGCACGCGCTGATTGAAGCGGAGGAGGGTAAAGTCTATGTCCTGTCTCCGGAACTAAGGCCTGAACCGATGCTGCTCGAAATGAGTGAGATCGCATCCGGCTCTGTGGATGACGGAGGCCTTTCCAGCGAGATCAGCGCGGAAGCGCAGGATCTGATCGCTTCCATCTCCGGGGAGGAGCTGCAGGAGTTCCAGAATCGCATCAGCGAGATTGTCAGCAGTGGGATTACGGTCTCGTCCGAAAACGGCAGTGCAGCTGTAGGGACGATCACGAAGGAGCTGACGAAGACAAGCTTTTCCATCTCCGGTGAGCAAATGAATCAGGCCGTCACAGAGATCCTTCAGGCGCTTCCGGCCGATGCGCTGGTGGGGAAGGTTCTGGAGAGCGGTCTCGCAAAGACCATCGCTTCCGCTTTTGGCATTGAGACAGATGAAGTCTCCCTGTTAAGCTTCTTTGAGGAACTTGCAGGGCGGGCAGCGGATCTTTCCGGGGAGGATACGCCTGGCTTCCGTTTCACAGTTGGAACTGACGAAGATGGAACGGTCCGGGAGATCAGTGCTGTCATGATCCAGAGAGATGTGGAGATGGAACTGCTCGACTGCATGAATCTTTCAGGAGATGGGCAGAGCGCAGTGTCCCTGTCCTGCGGGGGAGGGCTCAAGGCTCTCCTGGGCCTGGATCCGGAGAAGAAAACCATGATTTCGGTGACTGGTCCCTACACGGAGAAGGATGGGAAGACCATCTTTTCGGGAACCATTGATGTGATCCTGGAGGACGAGACCATTGTGCGGATTATGATGGCCGAGAATCAGATGCAGATCCTCTCGGGTGGGAAGCTTTACCTTACGGCAGTGAAGTCTGGCGCGCCTTTCCTGGGATCTGTAGAAATCCCCACTGAGAGCGCCATCCCCGTATCGAGCGCTGATACCTTACAGGAGTATCTCATGAATGGGGACCTCGGGGTTCTGACAGGACGCCTGGCTGAGCTTCAGGGGAACGAGTAGAAGAAAGGCTCTTCGTCAGGAAGACGAGAACAGGGAGACGAAAGCAATGACAGTGAGATACAATATCGGCCACTGGGATGAGATTCAATGCATTGGGGCCTATAAGGAGTCAGGCGGAAAACGGAAGGCAGCAGGGGTCTACTACGATTCCTTCGGCTTCCCGATGGAAGGAGAGATTGCGATCAATGTGGATGACCGCCTTCTGCACCTGGAGAGGTCAGGAGCTGGGGTGAGCCTTTCAGAGGATTATTCTCTGGAAGGACATCTGAAGGTGAAGACGGAGCCGAAGCTTTCCCGGATCACGCTGAATGATGAGAAGGTTCTCGTGATCCGGGAGGCGGAGGACTACAACAGATTTGTGGAGCTGCTTAAGTACATCATCCTCTTGGGAAGAAAGGATTTTGAAAGTTCTGATGCCTCTGCCTCTTCAGGCGCTTC
>CADBUA010000291.1 GCA_902797665.1 uncultured Lachnospiraceae bacterium
CAGCTTTTCAGACCACTCTCTGAGACAAGCGGGAAGTAAAGCCCGCTGGTATTCTCCGGGCGCTCAAGACGGAAGATGCCCAGGTCATTTGAATATTCGATTTTTTCCAAAGAGGATTCTCCTTCTGTATGGGGGGCTGCGATAAAGAACCGTGTCTGCCCAGATGCAGGCGCCTCCGGACATTCGGCCGGGCGAAGACTCCTGCGCCCGATTGAATGTGCGCACGGTCTTTTCTTCTGAGCTGTGTTCGCACGCTCAGCGCAAGCTGTACAAAGTGGACTGGACAGTTACAGGAATAAACTATCATAAAGCATGAATCATGACAAAAGGCAAATGATGGGGAGCACTGAGAATGAAAAACCAAAACAAACATAAAAAAGCAGAACCATGCTGCAAGATGATAGGGTGAGTGGGAGGAGAGAAAGAGAAGAAAAGAGAAGAAAAGAAGAAAAGAGAAGAAAAGAGAAGGAAAAGAGAAGGAAAAGATCAGACATATACCCGCGAGCGCGAGAACTTGCGAAAAAATGGGCGCGAGCGGGCATATACCGGTGAAACAGCTGGCAAATATGGATGGTTCCCGGCATAAACGAAAAGATGCCCCTCAGAGAAGGACATCCCTGACATGCTATCCAGACATGGAAAGGCAGCTGCCCGACCCCAGAGACTGGGGAGCGGATGCGCTCTGGCGCAGCAGCGCTGCCGCTTCCCTCAGCCTTTGCGCTCAGCGCTCCTGACCTGACCTTCCCCCGGCAGTATCTGAAGCAGGTCCTCCGGGGACAGAGCAGGCGCGCCGTCCGCAAGGTCCTGGATTGTGAACCTGGAAAAATACAGCCTGAGCAGGGTGTTGAACTCCTGCCACATGGGCAGGGTATGGCATTCGGAGGCCTTTTCGCAGGAGACAGCTCCAGGGCTGAGGCAGGAGACCACGCTGAGCTCCTTCTCCGTGACGGAGAGGACGTCCCACACGGTGATGAGACGCGGATCCCGGCTCAGCTGATAGCCGCCCTTTTTTCCCCGGAGGCCTACCACCAGCTCGTTCTTCACCAGGATTTTCAGGATGGCTTCCAGATATTTTTCTGACATGTCCTGGCGCTCGGCAATCTCTTTCAATGGAGTAAAAGCGTTGTCCGGATGCTGTGCGATATCGATCATGACGCGCAGCGCATAACGTCCTTTTGTGGAAACAATCATGATCACCCCTCCAAATATTGGATTTCAGTCAGAAAGCTTTGCCTGCCAGCTGCCTCATCGCAAGTGGAGGGCGAAAGCTCTTTGAAGGCCAGTCAGAGCCCTTCGTGGCACGAGAAAACGAAAATGCAGACTGGGCAGGGATGCTGCCCGTGCGCAGCACGGAAAGAGCCGTCTGCGTCCTTTCTGAACGATCGTCAGACAACCGGAAGCTTTATATCCGCGAGCGTAAGAATCTGCGAAATAACAGGCGCGAGCGGGCATATCCCGTAGAAGCGTCTGGCAAATCGAAATGGTTCCCGGCAAAGGTCTCAGAATTCTCCTGGCGGATGTCCGCGCGATGACGGTTTTTTCGTACTTCCAGCTGCAAACGCCTTAGTGCCAGGAGGACGGCCGCAGGCTCCTTCAGGCATTCGGCCGGGCGCAGGCTCCTGTCGCCGCTTTCAATGTGCGCTCAGCCTTTGCTTTTGAAACGTATTACCTCGCTTTGTGCAGCAAGTGCGCAAAGCGGACTGGGCAGCTTACCATTTTTTCAACTCTGGCGCCCACGGGGATCCCTCTGTACTGGATTCATCGTGTTCCTATTATAGCAGTAGGGACTGGGAAAGACAATAAAAAACCTATTGACTTTATAGGTTGATGAACCTATAATCAAATTACCTAGTTTGGAGATAGGTTAAAACAGGAAGGAGAAGGTCTGCATGAACACATTGATCTATCTGGACAACGCAGCGACGACCAGGGTCAGGCCGGAAGTCGTGGAGGCGATGAAGCCCTTTTTTGAGGAGCAGTACGGAAACCCCTCAAGCACCTATACTTTCGCGGGGAAGATCCACGAGGAGGTGGAGAACGCGAGAAAGACCATCGCGGACTTCATCGGGGCAAAGCCGAAGGAGATTTTCTTTACCGCTGGAGGGAGTGAGTCCGATAACTGGGCGCTCAAGGGGATCGCGTTTTCCCAAAGGGAAAAGGGAAAACACATCATCACCAGCAAGATCGAGCATCACGCGATTCTCAACACCTGCAGCTATCTGGAGAAGCTCGGAATGGAGATAACCTATCTTGACGTAGATCAGAACGGCCTGGTGGACCCCGTGGAACTGGAGAAGGCGATCCGCCCGGACACAATCCTGATTTCCGTGATGTTCGCCAACAACGAGATTGGGACGATCGAGCCTGTGAAGGAGATCGGCAGGATCGCACATGAGCACGGAATCCTCTTCCACACGGATGCGGTGCAGGCTTATGGCCATGTGGACATCAACGTTTCCGACATGAACATTGATCTGCTCAGCGTCAGTGGACATAAGATCAATGGACCCAAGGGGGTCGGCTTCCTCTATGTCAGATCCGGGATTCGGATTGAGCCTTTTGTACACGGCGGCTCTCAGGAAAGAGGGAAGCGGGCAGGCACCACCAATGTCCCGGGGATCATCGGCCTTGGCAAGGCTTCTGAGATCGCGAGGGATACTCTTGAGAGCAGAAAAGCCTATGAGTCCGACCTCCGGGATCATCTGATCGAGCGGATTGAGAAGGAGATCCCTTACGCCCTTCTGAACGGAGACAGGACGCAGCGTCTTCCCAACAATGTCAATTTCTGCTTCCGCTTCATTGAGGGGGAGTCCCTCCTGATCCTGCTGGATCAGAATGGCATCTGCGGATCCAGCGGCTCTGCCTGTACCTCGGGGTCTCTGGACCCTTCCCATGTCCTCCTTGCCATCGGACGGCCGCATGAGATCGCACACGGCTCTCTCAGGCTCACGCTCTCAGAGGACAACACCCTCGAGGAGATTGACGTAACTGTGGATCGGCTGAAGGAGATCGTTGACAGACTGCGGAGTATGTCCCCGCTGTACGAAGATTTCGTGAAAAAGGAGGAGAATAAATGAGCCAGGTAACAGAGTATTCCGCAAAGGTCATGGATCACTTCATGCATCCGAGAAATGTCGGTGAGATTGCGGATGCCGACGGAGTCGGTACAGTGGGCAACGCGGTCTGCGGGGACATTATGCGGATGTACCTCGATATCGATGAGAATGGGATCATCCAGGACGCCAAGTTTAAGACCTTCGGCTGCGGAGCTGCCGTGGCGACGAGCAGCATGGCGACGGAGCTGGTCCGGGGGAAGACCATACAGGAGGCCCTGCTGGTCACGAACAAAGCGGTGGCGGAGGCGCTGGATGGCCTTCCACCTGTGAAGATCCACTGCAGCCTGCTGGCGGAGCAGGCGATTCACGCGGCCCTTTGGGACTATGCGGAGAAGCACAATATCAGGATCGAGGGGCTCAAGCCTCCGGTGAATGACATTAACGAGACCGAAGAGTTTTACGAGATGGAGGAGCAGTGAGCCCGAGAGGGACTCTGGCATTTGAAAGAGCGGGCTGAGGATCCAAGGCAGATCTTTCTGGCCATGCGTGATTGCTTTCAGATTCTCTTAGCCGCGAGGATAAAAGAAACAGGAAAGGCTCGTAGTACCCAGTGCGGGACTGCGGGCCTTTCTTCCTGTCTTTTCCGGGTTTGAAGTCAAAAGATCATAGCTTTCCAGTCGCAAGCACCTGTACAGGCACGAGGACAGGCACGAGGAC
>CADBUA010000292.1 GCA_902797665.1 uncultured Lachnospiraceae bacterium
AAAACTGAGTTCTCTTACTGGGAGACCTGGCCAAGGAATCAGTCCTACGGAACCTGAGAAAAGCCATTCATTCAGAGTGCAGCAATGGTCATATATGTATATACGCATATATACATATATTCACATATATTCTCACATGCATATATAGACATATATTCATGTTCATTCTAGTGTAAACGCATACATATACATATTTGTGCGTTTAATTGCATCTATGCTGATATATCTCTTTCCGTTTTATCGTTTGATCGTTTGATCATCTACCAGCTTTCATGTTTGGCCTTTAAGTCGCCAAAAGGGACTGTGGCACAGTCCCTTTTGCTTTGTTTCAGTCATTTTTCTTCTCTGATTCTCTTTTCGATTTCTTTTCTTTATTCTCTTCTTTGTTCTCTTCTTTGTTCCCTTCTTTATTCTCTTCTTTATTCTCTTCTTTGCACTTTTTCTATTCTTTTATCTATTATTTCGTTTATTCTTTTCTCTATTTCTTTCCTGATTTCTTGATCGCTGCAGTTGCTTTATTTCAGGCTGTTCTGTCATCTCAGGTTCATTCGCTTCGGCTATATCCTGTGCCTTCGGCTCAGGCTCAGGTTCATGTCTCCCGCTCACCCTTAATCCTGGGCGTCGATCTTCTCCTGAAGCTCAGTGAGGTAAAGCCAGCGCTCCTCCTTGGCTTCGAGTAACTCCTCCGCCCGCTCCTTTTCCTCTGAAAGACTGGTCAGTCGAGCATAGTCGCTGACACAGGTCTGCATCTCCCGGTCAAGGGCCTGGATCTTCTCCTCCAGAGCGGAGATCTCCGCCTCGATCCCCTCAAACTCCCGGGCTTCCTTGTAGGACATCCGAAGCTTATGAACAGAGACTTTGCCCTTTCTACCCTCCGCTTTTTCCCCAGTCTTATTCGGATTCCGCTCCTTCCTGGCATCCTGTGACGCGGCAGAGGCCTCCTCCGCCTTTCTGTCTGCGTAGTCCGTAAACCCTCCCTCGAACTGGCATAGCACTCCCTCTCCCTCAAAGGAAAAGATCCGGGAGACAACCCGGTCCAGGAAGTAGCGGTCGTGGGAGACGGTGATCACAATCCCAAGGAACTGATCCAGGTAATCCTCCAGAATCTCCAGGGTCTCGATGTCCAGGTCGTTGGTCGGCTCATCCAGAAGCAGCACGTTGGGCTGGGAAACCAGGACAGCCAGAAGATACAGGCGCCGCTTCTCTCCTCCCGAAAGAGAAGAAATCTTCTCCTTCTGCATCTTCAGGTTAAAGAGGAAACGGCCGCACATCTGAGAGGCTGTGATCAGGCCGCTCTCCGTTCGGATATACTCTCCAATGGAGCGGATATAGTCCAGGACCTGAAGGTTTTCATCTGGAAAATGGCTGTGCTGACGGAAATAGCCGATTCGCACGGTCTCCCCCATCTCCACTTTCCCCGCGTCCATCTCCAGCTCACCCGCGATGAGATCCATCAGGGTCGACTTTCCACAGCCGTTGGGCCCAATGATTCCAATCCGGTCATCCCGGAGAAAGATGTAACTAAAGTCTTTGACCAGGACCTTGTCCCCGTAAGCTTTGGAGAGATGGCTGACCTCGATGGTCTTCTTCCCCAGGCGGGTGGAGACAGATCCGATGGAGAGGCTTTCCCTGGAGAGATGCTCCCGTGCCAGGCGGGACTCATTTCTGAGATCCTCAAAGCGCCCGATCCGGGCCTTTTGCTTGGTGGAGCGGGCCCTCGCCCCGCGTCTGATCCAGGCAAGCTCCGTCCGTATCAGGTTCTCCCGCTTTACCTGGGCGGAGACTTCTGCCTCCATCCTTTCCGCGGAAAGCGCCAGGTAGTTCTCGTAGCCTCCCTCATAGAGGCAGAGCTTCCCCCGATCCAGCTCCGCGATGCGGTTTGTGACCTGGTCCAGGAAGTAGCGGTCGTGACTCACCAGAAGAAGCTCTCCCCGGAAGCGTTTGAGATAGTCTTCCAGGTAGAGAATCATCTCCAGGTCCAGGTGGTTTGTAGGCTCGTCCAGAATCAGCACTTCGCATGTCCTGAGAAGGGCAGACGCGAGGGCAGCCCTTTTTCTCTGCCCCCCGGACATGGTCAAAAGCTTCATCTCAGGGTCCGGGATCCCGAAACGGGAGAGCATGGCCTTCGCCTCCGCCTCATCTGCCTCGCTCATCTTCCTCCCGTCTCTGACAACATCCATCGCCGTATCCTGCCCGGAAAAGTCCGGAGTCTGGGGAAGATACGAGATAAGGACACTGCGGCCTTTGATGATCTGTCCCTCATCGGCTGGCAGAATACCCGCGGCCACTTTCAGAAGCGTCGACTTTCCGCTGCCGTTTACCCCGATGAGTCCGATCTTGTCTCCGGAATTGATCCCCAGGGAAGCATCCCGAAAGAGATGCTTGTCCCCGTAGGAGATGGATACATGCTCAATATCAATGATATTCATTCAGACTCCCCTAGCTTTTTCGTAGCTGTCCAGTCGCAGGCTCCTTCAGGCATTCAGCCGGGCGAAGGTTCCTGCGCCCGCATTCAATCTGCGCCCGGCCTTTGCTTTTGCTTTTGAACTGTAGGACCTCGCCCGGCGACAAGCGGCCAAAGCGGGCTGGACCGTCACACTTTTTCAGTGTTCTCTGCGTTTCTCAAAGATTTCAGGCTCCCTCAGAAAATCTCAGGATTTCCCAGAAGAAAACGGTCCACTATCTCTCTGATCCCGTCCTCGTTATTGCTTCCTACACATACATCCGCCATCTCCTGAACTTCCTTTGAGGCATTTCCCATCGCGCAGGAAAGGCCGGCGTTTCTGAGGATGGGGAGATCGTTGGGAGCGTCACCGGCGGCGATGGTCTCTTCTTTGCTGATGTCCAGCATCTCCAGAAGATACGAAAGCCCCGTCCACTTGTCGACCCCCATGGGGGACAGTTCCAGAGAGGTAATCTCGGAGAAGGTCATGACCAACGGCAGATCGCTGAGAAGATCTTTGAGCTGCTCCCGCGCGCTCACTGTTCTGCTGAAAAGGTTGATCTTCTCCGCGGTATCTCTGTAGGAGTACGTTCTTTCCAGGTCTGGATCCCTGCCTGCATAGCGGTCATAGAGGTCCTGATAGGCGGAGATGTGATATTCCGGGAGTCTTGTGAAAAACTCCGGCCGCATCACGGAATAACCATGAGACATCACCATGGGGCAGATCCCGAGGCCTTCCGTCCGTCGGAAAACCTCTCGGGAGATCTCAAGAGGGATCTCCACCCGCCTCAGCACGCGTCTCTCCTCCCGGTCGTAGACAATCCCGCCGCTCTCGAGAACACAGTAGCGGACAATGCCGGCAAGTTCCCGCTCATATGGCAGAAGTTCGTTGATAGACCTGCCGGTCGTCAGAACCACCATCTTCCCCTCAGACACGGCCCGCCTTACCGCGTCCAGGGCAGAGGGCTGAATCTTCTTTTCATCGTTCAGAAATGTCCCGTCCATGTCAAGTCCAAGCAGCCGAAGCATCTCTATCCTCCCTGTCCCAGGTGCGTCTGTCTTGAATAAAGGTCCTGTGTCTCCTCTCCCTCCCCATTTTTCTTTCTCACCATTTCTTCTTTCTCCCTCTCCATCGGAGAAAAAGAAAGCAGAAAAAGCAGAAAAGGAAGCAGAGGGCGCAGACCCTTACAGGCTGTGAATCTCCGCCATCATAGCACCCGAAAAAAGCCTCATCAAGCAGGACCGAAGACTCTCCTCTCCTTGGGATCGGTCTCTGTCAATCCGCAAATTCACCAAATATGGACTTGAGAATTCTCCATATCTTGTGGTGACATGCTTGGATAAATACTGTATACTTGTTTCGTTTGGAAAACGGTGGGATTTTCCGCCGCTAAATGTGCAAGAAAAGGAGTACAAATCTGCCATGACCATCTCAGCAAATCCGAAGTACATGCCTGGAGACAGGGTGCAGTTTCTCAACAATGGAAAAGTCGTGACCGGGACCATCTACGGGATCGACCACAAGACTTCTTTCCTGTGTCCGGACGGATTCAGCTACAAAGTTCTCAGTGACTACATGCTCTATCAGCATGTGAATGAGAACCGGCTCGTGGAGATGTAATTCAGAGACCGATCCAGCTTGAGATACAATAAATCCCTGACGCAAAAGGGCGCATCATCTGAGAATCCACGCATAGCCTTCGTCAAAGGAATGCTGTCTTCAGCATCCGTGTGTTTGCTGTTCAGGCAGACAGCGTCTGGGATCTCTTTTCTCTATCTCATTCATACAATCTGAATTTCTGCTTTTGAACTGAATAACCACGCTCGCTGGCAAGCAGCCAAAGCGTGCTGGACAGTTCCCGTTTTTTCAACTGAATATCGTATCTCCATTTTCGTCTTTCCCCTGGAACAGGTCTCAGGCTTTCCGGCAAAGGAAAGTTGAGAATGGATCCATTCTGTATCTGTATCTTTATCTGTATCTATATCTGTAGAAATCAACAAAGCTTCAAGGAAATTTATAGAGTTTCAAAAAAATTTAAAAAAATCAAAATGCCAGGGCCGCAGCGCGGCTCCTGGCATTCTCTCTTTTGGGCCTTGCAGCTGTCCAGTCACAAACTCCTTAAGCTGAGGCCAGACGCAGGCACCTGCGCCCGCGTTTATTCCCGCCCTTCCTGCTTTCCGGCAAGAAGGCAGTTTTCTTCACCTTCCCTGCACTTCTCCATCTTCCTGACTTTTCCGCTCCGGTTCTTCTCCCAGGATACGTAAAAGGCATCCCAGAAAGCCCAATACGTCTCCCTTGTCAGGTTCCCACCATGAACCATCACGATATGGTTCGTTCCCTTAAAATGCCAGCCCGCTCCGGACTCCTGGTAGCTGTGGTTCTGAAAGAAGTCCTTCCTGAGGAGGCGCTCCTGGTACTTCCTGGTCTGCTTGTCCGGCAGCTCGATATCCGCAGCCAGCAGCTTCCCCAGATAGCGCTGCCTCAGATCCACAAGGATCGCGGATCCAAATCCCCTGCCCCGGAGTTCCTTCACCACGGCAAAGTACAGGATATTCGTGAGATCCCCCTGGGTCAGTACCGCCGCGAAGCCGACAAACTCGCCCTTCACGCTGTAGATGATCAGCTCGCTCCCAGGCACCGCGCCGGTCTGGATCATGGAGAAGGGCATCCGCTCCTTCCTGGAAAATGCGTCATGGTACAGCTCCCGAACCTGGGGAATCCATCGTGAGTCTCCCCCGCTTATTTCTCTTTCCATATGCCTTTGGCAGCTTCCCTGCCCCCTCCTTCATTGTCTCCTCGGGCTCTGTTCAGATGCAGCACTGCCACAGAGTCCTGTTTCTCTAAGCGCTGCTTTCCCAGACGCTTCTTCTCACTGTTCCCTCTCAGGTTCCCGTCTTCCCCTGAGAAGCCTGATCTCCCGCTCCGTGATCCCACCCTCTTCCGGGATCGTTGATCCGGCTCTTATCTCAAGATTCTGCCCATCAAATGTCAGGATCAGCCTTGTTCCACCCGCGGCAAAGGGACACCGCACCTCAAGCTCCATGCTGTTTTGAGAGAAAAAGCGCCCAGATGCCGCATACTCCCCGTCCGAGAGAAGCGAATACCTATAGTCTCCATCCATCCCGCAGGAAAGGCTCTGACGGATCTCTCCTTCGGAAGACGGATCCTCCTCCTCGATGGAGATTTCCAGCAGCGTCTCCGTGAAGTGAAGTTCAAGTTTTCTTAGTCTATAGCCGCTCCGGACATAATGTCCTTCCCCGCCAAGGAATTCCTCAAAGGAGACCGGAGCCTCCTCAAAGAGATAGCTTTTTCCTTCGAGCTCCCGCTCTGTCCACATCTGCCGGATGCCCCAAAGCCCCTGAAGGCGGAGCTGATCTGTCATCTCCCGGAGTGCTTTCAGATCTTCCTGATTTTCCGGAAATGCCTCATCCGACATTCTTCGGGCCACGGTCTCTTCCAGGATCTCCAGCTGCCGCTCCGTGTTCACGGCCGCTGCTGTCATGACGATAACCGCGTCTTTGTCCGGGATCACATATCCGAACTGGCCGTAGGCACCATCTGCCCGGAAGCTGCCCGGGAGAGCATTCATCCAGCACTGGTAGCCGTACCCCTGCTGCCAGTTCAGGGTCACAGGCTGGTAGACAGAGCTCACACTCTCCACGCGCTTTGAAGCAGCTTTTATGCACCAGTCCTCAGAGAGCAGCTGCCTGCCTTCCCAGTTCCCGCGCCGGTTCAGAAACCAGGCGATCTTCGCCATATCCTCTGTCGTGAGGCAGAAGCCCCAGCCTCCTCCTGAGACCTTCCCATAGGGGGCTCCCTCCTTTACAATGCGGTCCTCCATACAGAAGCAGAAGGGGTCAATGTCAAGCGGCTGAAAGAAGCGCGGCATCAGGTATTCTGTCAGGTTCTGCCCGGTCTTTTTCATGAGTGCGGCACAGAGAAGATCTGTCCCCCGTGTGTTGTACTGATAGAGACTTCCAGGCTTTGCCGGAAAGTCATGGGCCAGAAAAGCCCGCACAAAGTTTCCGCCAAAGGAATTGATCTCCTCCCCACTGATCTCTTCCGCCTGCCCTGAGTTCATCGTCAGAAGGCTCTCGATGTCCACAAGAGCCAGGTTCTCGGAGATCTCTTCCGGACATTCCTCCGGAAAGATCGAGACAATCCGCTCATCCAGGGACAGAAGACCCTCTGAGACGGCAAATCCCACAGCGATGGCCGTCAATGTCTTCGAGAACGAAAAAAGGATATGCCGTGCCTCTCTCCGGTAAGGGCTGTACCAGCCCTCCGCCGCTATCTTCCCGCGGCGGATGATCATGAAACTGTGAAGCTCAATCCCCGCGTCTCTCTCCCGCGTGAGAAACTCCAGAATGTCCCGGGACCGGATTCCCAGAGACTCCGGAGACACAAGCTCAAACGCACTCATCCCGCACCTCCCTGTCTTACCGACTCCCCTCTCTGATGCGCCCAGGACTTCGATACTCCCGGAGGGGCGATCCTTTCCGTACGTGCTCAGTATATCACAGGAGGGCTCGCCGGGATGATCTTTACCAGCAGGCAGGGCACGGAAAACAGCCAGAACAATCATAAAGGAGCTGGAAGACCTCTCAGGCTGCCCTTTTGTGCCTTCGAGGCAGACATGCTAGCATGAGCACCAGAGGAAGAAGGAACATGCGCGAACGCATTATGAATGGTTTCTTTGTATCATTTATTTGTTTATTCCCCTATTTTTTTGTTTGCTTATTTATCTATTCGCTCAAATACGCATATGCTTATATGTATTTCAATGCGCTTACCTTGATGTTTATTTGTTAG
>CADBUA010000293.1 GCA_902797665.1 uncultured Lachnospiraceae bacterium
ATATTTATCAAATATTTATATTGAAACAAAGCATAATCTCGGTACTGAATGATTTAAAGGAATATAAAAATTTTGGTTAAAATGACAACACTTAATTAAACTAAATATTATATACAATCTAAAGATAGCATTAAATATATTAAAGAAAGCAACTATCATATAAATTTTAGTATAATGCGGTGTTTCTGAAAGCGCCCCCTGGGAAGCTGACACGTTCAGCCACTATTTCTGCAGACAGCAGTTTTCCAGGAATCTCTGGGCCCTGTCCTGCGCAGTTGCCGCTCGAGCCAAAACGCGTAGACCTTTCCTGCCTGTAGCGGTCCAGCCGCAGGCTCCTTTCGGCATTCGGCCGGGCGCAGGCTCCTGCCGACGGACTCAATGTGCGAGCGGCCTTTGCTTTTGAAATGTATGACCTCACTCGGCGAACAGCGGGCAAAGCGGACTGGACAGTTCCTTCTGCTTTTCCATGTATGTCTTTCCGATTGAGCCTCTGGATGATCGTTTCAGCCTTTATGGAAGCTCCAGGGACCTGGGGGGATCAGTTGGGGAATCCAGCCTGGATTTCTCAGCTGATCTTTGCGGACCCGATGGGCATTTTGATTCTGGCAGGGGACTGGACTTTTTCCATTCGAATGTCGAGCACGGAAGCGAATATAGAAACACAGTAAGTTAGCAGAAAGGGAAGATGTGATTGTTTACAGAATAAATATAGTCTGGTATAAATAGAGGAAAAGTGGTGTAAAAAGAGGAAACGTTTGCAAGAAAAAGATGAGTCGAAAAACAGGCCGCGTGGATCATAGACTTTTCACTTTTGCCTTTGGAGCGGCAGCTGGCAGATGAGAGGAGGAACAGGATGAACCGGGCAGAGCGGAGAATGCAGCAGAGAAAAGACAAAAAGAAGCAAGGGAACTCTTCAGGGAGCGCTGGAGGGGATTCTTTTTCCGGCAGATTCCTGGATGACTATTGATGCGCGCAGCAGCGGGAGGAAGTTCCACATGAGCGACAGCCAGAATAGGACAAATGAGATGATCGATTCAGACAAGCTGGAAGACAGTCGGAAGGCTGAGACAGCATCCGAGGGGGAGACAAATGCCCTGGAAATCAATGTAGAAGAAGCGACAGAAGATCTGGAGCGTGATGCTGAAAATAGGGCGATGAGCCAGGTGGATGCATCCACGGAGCCTTCCGGCCATAAAAGGGGAAGAAAAGGGAGAGCTGTCGTATGTGTGGAGACCGGCAGGAGCTACAGCTCTGTCAGACAGACCTCGGAAAGCACAGGGATTCTGGTACAGAGCATTCACCAGTGTCTGGCGGGAAGAAGCAGGAGCGCGGGTGGTTACAGCTGGAGATATCTGGATGGCGGAGAGCTGAGTGGAGATGATAAAGCGTCGAAGAGAACCACACCCGGCCCGAAAAGGACGAGAGGGAAAAGCGTTCTCTGCGTGGAGACGGAGACAGTCTACAGCAGCATTGTGGAGGCTTCAAAGGGATCCGGAGTGAAATATCCCGCCCTGTGTGCAGCCCTGGCGGGAAGAAGCAGGAGTGCGGGTGGATATCACTGGAAGTATCTGGAGCAGGCTGAGGAGGCTGGAGGTGGGATCGGAGCGCGCTTTACGGATCGGCCCGATGCCGCATCTACGGCGGAAAAAGCTGTGCTTCGGGCCATCAAGGAGGCAGGAGAGAGAGGGAAAACCGGGCAGCTGCCCATGGACGAACTGGATCAATGGCCCCGAGAGGCCATTGAATCTCAGCTGGCCGGGAATCAGGAGGAGATTCGGACCATTCAGGACAGACTGGAGGTCCTGCGTGCCGAGAATCAGGCGCTCCAGAAGCGTCTTGCTCAATTGAATGAGGCGGAGCAGAAAGAATCTGAAGCCCGCATTCTTTCCAGCATGCTTCTGAACAGTGGCTTGAGCACGGATGAGATCATAAAGAAACTGGGACTGTGAGAGAGGAGAAAATGATATGCCTAGATTTTCAAAACCCACGACATCCATGCCCGGTGGAAAACATCGGGAGAAGTATCTGCAGCTCGGACTGATGGTGTCCTACTACCGCAGACTGAAGGGTTTTTCGCAGGAAGATCTGGCCGCGAAGGTTGGGTGCAGCCGCAGCCATATCAGTACGCTGGAGGCGCCAGGCCTGAAGACGGCAGTGTCCCTTGGATCTCTTCTCGATATCGCAGAAGCCCTGGAGGTTCCGATCTCACAGCTGTTTGAGATCAAGTAGGAGATGCTGCCCCCAGACGGCAGAAGAAAACAGCCCCGGCTTTCGTGCCGGGGCTTCCTTTTTTGATCCCTGAAAGCTGGAAACACAGGGGATTTGGCATTGGCTTTGAGAATCCGTAGATCAGACGGAATCTTCTTCATTCCCTTATCCCTGTGCTGCAGCGGTTCTCTGGTGCGAGCGCAGGACATCAAAGGATTCCGCAAAGTCCTGATGGTGGATCTGAGTCGCGTCGAAATGCACAGTCTGGAAGGCAGCCTGCATGATCGGACCAGTGCCAAATGCACAGATCAGCGTGCCAATGCCAACAGGACCACCGAGAAGTGCCCCAACCAGGGTTACGCTGGCCAGCAAAAGGATGCTGACAACACCGATGGGAATGCGCTTCGAGCGCTTTTTCAGACCGACCAGAAGCGTATCCCTTGGCCCACAGCCCAGGGAAGCACGCATGTAAAAGCACTGGGTATAGCCCATGATGACCAGGCCTGCAAAGATCATGGCGATGCTGCCAAACCAGGTTCCGGGTACAGGAACGGGATTCAGATGATCAAAGAGGTCCACTGTCTTGCCGACGACAAGCGCATCGATCACCATCGCGATCCCGATGGGCTCCTTCATGAGGATGTCGATGATAAGAATTGCGGCGGAGACAGCGATAGAGGCTGTTCCATACAGAATTCCGAAGGTTTTGGATACCCCCAGATTGAAGACGTCCCAGGGACCGGCGCCGATGCTGGCGTGAATGGTCAGCCAGACGCCGAACCCGTTTACGAACAGACTGACCGCGGCCAGAAGCATATGAAGCAAAATGGCACCGATTGTGCTGTTCTGTGACGATGGACGATGCATTGTTGAGCCTCCTCCAGATATAGCCCCGCCTGGACCAATGAATGCGGAGATGGGTAGACAAGAGCTTTTGCAGCTGTCCAGTCGCCGGCTCCTTTCGGCATTCGGCCGGGCTGAGGCTCCTGTCGTCGCATCGGAACTGCGTCCGGTCTATTCTTCTGAACTGGACAGATACGAGCTTTTTCCCCTTCTCCGTCTGTGATGGATCGGTTAAGTGAATGTATTCTATCACAGAAGAAAAAGGTCGTAAACAGAAAACGAAAAGCACAGGTTTACACAAGTATGCTAAGGCTACGGAAGGCCTGGACGCTTTTTCGCAGAGGGATTATTGTCGTAACGCCCAGGCAGCTCTGGCTGCCTGCCGCCAGGCGTGCTGGCACGGAGTAAAAGAAAAGGTCATATGCAGGCGCTGTAGATCTCAGGTCAGGGTCGGGGCTTCCTCTTGATTCGAGTCCTGAATGGATTGCCGATGGATCTTCCTGCGGATTTCTCGACAGGGACACTTGCCTGCGAAGCCCAAAAGCGCCAGAAAGGCAGGCGGAGCAAGGGGGTTTTCTCCTTAAATGAATCAGACAGAGCTTTTCACATACTGGGATATGCTCCTGCTGCAGCAGGCGTTTTCCCTGGCCCTGCTCTTCAAAAGCTGTGATCCATTCAATCCAATTTATCCAAGTCTATCATAATTGAAGTCTTTTCCTTTGGGGCCCTTTGGGCCAGGCATCGGTAAGGGCTGGAAGGGGGGCGCTCCCCTGTGGGAGAAGAAACAGACAAGAGATGACAGATATGAAAGCAATTGGCAGCTCATTAAATGAATTGAAAACATATAAAACAGAAAGTATAAAATGAAAAAAGAAATCAGAAATAACGATTAAAGATAAATATATTAAAGTTATTCAAAAGCGATACGTGATGCGAAACATGCAACAGAAAATATTCAATATATAGAAGTAAATATGCAATAGACGATATAGAATATAAAATAAATAATAAAGAATGAAGAATGAAGAATGAAGAAAAAAGAATAAAGAAAAAGAATGAGCAGAGAAAGAGTGAAGATGGAAACAAACAAAGATCCATCAGATTTATTGCATCAGTCCAACCAAGGCAACGAGAAAGAAGATTTCCTGTTTGAAACGTATTTAGATGATGCCTATAGTGCAGATATTGTTTCAACTTACTTTAGCTGACCAAACATATATCTATATCTATATCTATA
>CADBUA010000294.1 GCA_902797665.1 uncultured Lachnospiraceae bacterium
CAAGGACAGAGATAAACTCAGAATTCACGCGATGATCCACCTGAACCCTGTCCGAGTCTCCTGGAATGGAAAGACGCTCGACATCCCGTATTTTGTGGCGGTCGCGACGGAGGAGAAGATGCGGCACAGGGGACTGATGCGGCAGCTCCTGACCCGGATCTTTCAGGATCTCCAAAAGGAGGGCGTCCCCTTCTGCTTCCTGATGCCCATCAACGAGGCCATCTATCTTCCTTTCGGCTTTCGCCGAACCTGGTCCTTTCAGTGGGAGGAGGAGGTTCTTCTCGGAAGACGGATCGGTGCCTATGAACGAGATGATCTATGGCAGATCTCTGAGGGCGGTGCCGGATGTGGGCATATCGAAATAGAAAGCGAAGAGACAGGAGCGGTGCGTCAGGCGGACTATGGAGGCTTTTTCTGCCCGGCAGCGTCTCCGCTGCCAGAATCCTGGGGCATTTCCTGCAGGGCAGCGGATACCGTATCGGACCAGATCCTCACACGCCTATCGGAGAACGTGAACCAGGCGCTGGCGGAACGCTTTGAACTCTTCACGCTGAGAAGCTGTGCCTACTACAGGAGACTCGCGGCGGAGCAAAATGCCTCCGGCGGCAGACTTCTGATCCTTTTTCAGGGGGAGGAGCCCCTTTCTGCCATGCAGACGGCCAGAGATGATTATCCGGCGATGATGTGCCGCGTCATCAATGAGGAGGCCTTTGCCCGGGGACAGATGGGCGGATCAGCGGATCCCTTCTCTTCGGCCTTCATCTCAGAGCTGGTGTAGTCCTGACAGGGGCCTGTCCGGAGTCTCAGACGCTCCGGCCATGCCTCAGCCTGCGGCGGGCTTCTCAAAGGCGCCTCATTGCCGTTGACAAAGAAGGCTGTACTGCATACACTGATGGAAGTTTTGTACCATGGAAATATGGGGGTTTTTCGGTTATTCCGGGGGCTCTCAGATAACAGGAATGGCGGTGAACAGCATGCTGTTTTACAATACACTCTCAAAGCAGAGGGAGGAGTTTGTCCCAATCACCCCGGGAAAGGTCTCCATCTATGTCTGCGGACCGACGGTCTACGATTTCATCCATATCGGGAACGCCAGGCCAATGATCATCTTCGACACCCTCAGGCGATATCTCACCCACAAGGGCTATGAGGTCAATTACGTCTCAAACTTCACAGATGTGGATGACAAGATCATTAAGCGCGCCATAGAGGAGGGAACGAGCTCAGCAGAGATCTCAGAACGCTTCATCAGGGAGTGCCAGACGGACATGGATCACTTAAATGTGGCTCCGGCCACGATCCATCCCAAGGCAACCGAAGAGATCCCGGGGATGATCGTTATGATCCAGGATCTGATTGACAAGGGGTATGCCTACGAGAAGAACGGGACGGTTTACTACCGCACCCGGAAGTTCCATGACTACGGGAAGCTGAGCCATAAGAACCTGGATGATCTCCGCTCTGGAAACAGGAGCCTTCTGGTGACAGGCGAGGATGAGAAGGAAGATCCGCTGGACTTCGTGCTCTGGAAGCCGAAGAAAGAAGGGGAGCCTTTCTGGGAATCTCCCTGGAGTGAGGGCCGTCCGGGCTGGCACATTGAGTGCTCGGTTATGGCCAGACGTTACCTGGGCGAGACCATCGACATCCACGCCGGCGGCGAGGATCTGGTTTTCCCGCACCATGAGAATGAGATCGCTCAGTCTGAAGCCTGCAACGGTGTGCCTTTTGCCCACTATTGGCTTCACAACGCCTTCCTGAACATCGACAATCGGAAGATGTCCAAGTCCCTTGGGAACTTCTTTACGGTCCGCGACATTGAACAGCATTACGACCTGATGGTTCTGCGCCTGTTCATGCTGAGCGCCCACTACAGAAGCCCGCTGAACTTCAGCCACGAGCTGATGGAATCGGCCAGGAGCGCGTACGAAAGGATCTGCAACGCGGTCGACAACCTGACTTTCCTGGAGTCAGGCGCAGCAAGCGGGGAGATGACAGGGGAGGAGAAGGAACGCCTTCCGGAGCTTCAGAGCTTTACAGAAAAGTTTGACGCGGCCATGGAGGATGACATCAATACGGCAGATGCCCTGGCTGTGGTCTTTGACCTGGTCCGCTATGCCAATGTCCATGTCTCGGGAGAGAGCTCCAAGGC
>CADBUA010000295.1 GCA_902797665.1 uncultured Lachnospiraceae bacterium
AGCCGCAGCCCGGCCTCGTACCTGGAGCTAGGAAAGATTTTTTCGGGGAGTTCACAGAAAAGGAAAGATCCCCTCATCCCTCTCAGGGCATATTTTGATCGCCTAGTGACCGCAGCGGCTGACCTTGTTATAATCCAGATCTAAGAAACGGGTCTTTGATGATCCCCGCCACCGTCAGGGCGTAGTTTTCACGGGCGACCTGTTCAATGAACTTCCTGTCCGGATGCTCCCTCTTGAAGGCAAGCGCCCTGTTGGCGCCCTGTGACGAAGAGGCCCGGATCTGTGTGGGTGTTTTCAGATCACTATCTCAGTGTTCACTGATTATGCCTCCGGCGTGGTCAGGTCTCCACAAAAGAGCTTCTGGAGGGGACTGATCGAAGCTCTCTGCGAAACGACAGAAGAGGGAAATACGGAAGTTCAGCTTTTTCCGGGGGAAGGGGGACTGCGGAATGAAGCTGAAGGTGAGATTTTTTCGCCAGCATAGCCTGGAAACATGCGGGATCAGCTGTATTCTGATCGTGCTCGACGCCTTCGGGCCTGTGAAGGATCCGACAGAGAAACAGGAAAATACGGCTCCAGAGAATTTACTCCTCCAGGGCCTTTAAAGGGACACTGGGATCTGCAATCGCTGAATACCTTTCCCGGAACCGACTGGACGTGGAGATCTGCCATAGCGCAGAGATTCTTCTGGACAACAGGGGAAACTACTACCCCGCTGGCCTCGAAGATCCGGCTTTCAGAAGAAGAACTGGCTGAGTAAACTGATACGCCTGTCGGATCGATTTCAATTGCTGCCGGAATGGGTGTGCAGAAGCGTTTTGAGAATGAGAGCTCCCTGAGTGAAGGGAGGGCGAGAAAGACTTTCTGAGGCGGAAAGGAGGCTGATCTGTCAGCAGGCATGGCGTATTGGGGACAGAAAGCAGGCAGCGCAAAAGAGAACAGAGTAGATATCGTTATTGGCGATATTTACTGTACTATATGATATTTTTGATATTAAGTAACCTGCTTATCCTGTTGATGCTTAATAGATCGCTTATAGAACGCATTGACATGGCGCTTATGGAGTGTTCTTTTATGAAAAACATT
Organism: uncultured Lachnospiraceae bacterium; assembly: GCA_902797665.1. GTDB lineage: Bacteria > Bacillota > Clostridia > Lachnospirales > Lachnospiraceae > Porcincola. Next base: position 1,087 of record CADBUA010000295.1, read on the forward strand.
GAACTGAAGCGGCTCCCAATGGACTTTACGGTCTGCAAGGTCAGACAGATCACAGAGCTGGATCTTGCGTCAGACTTTGTCTTTATCGGCAAAACAGATGAGGAACTCTCCCTCGTGTGCCTCACGGAGTGCGTTCCCGAAAGTGCAGAAAAGCGGGAGGATGGCTGGAAGGGTTTCCGAATCCAGGGGATTCTGGATTTTTCCCTGACAGGAATCCTGGCACCGATTGCGGATCTCCTCGCGGAGAATCAGATCGGGATCTTTGCCATATCAACGTTTCAGACGGACTATGTTCTGGTAAAGCGTGAGAACTTTGACCGTGCCCTGGCGCTTCTCTCTGAGGCGGGATATACGATTGTGTAGCCCTGCCTGTCTCTTTCGCCAAAGCGTGTAAGAACCTTTTCCCTTCCCCGGCGCCGATCTGGATGTGTCGTTTATGCCGGGACCTATTCGCTATGCCATGTGCGTTGGCGGTATATACCCCGCGCGTGCTCTTTTCGGATGCTCATGCCTGCGGATATCTGTTATCCCTGAAGGGAAGCGTGACAGAGCCCATCCTTTTGCCTATAATCATAGGCAGTTCAGAACTTCTGTATCAGTACACACATCTAAGATATCTTTGATCCCGGAGGAAGGAATCGTGACAGGCAGATGCATTTATCCAGAGCCATCTGGATAAATGCTTCAGCGATTCTGGCCTCTGATCCAGGAGCTGGATGATGCATGAGAGCTGATATGCGATCGAGAAGAGACTGAGATTAGACGGAGAGAGAGGTGATCGGCATGTGGGGGGAATTCAGGCAGTGGGCGTTGAAGCTGAATCTCTGGAAAGCCCTTTTGGTCACAGGTGTTGTCATGATGATGTGGGGGACGCTCCTGAATGTGATCTTTACGATCGTTCAGTATCGCTATCAAAGAGCCTGGATGCAGGAACAGAGAGTGGGCAGCCTGCCCGATCTTCCTGGAGGAATCTGGAGGGGGACGGGGGAGGAGCAGGAGAAAGAAAATGACAGCATGTTTGTATGCTTCCCCACTGCGGAGGCATCCTTTGGGGGAGGAGTCCAGGCAGGCGTATGTCAGAGGCGCGGAGCATGGTCTGGATATGCTGCTTATGACGGCGGGTCTGGACGACGGGAAGAGCAGACGCCGCCAAGACTTTCTCTCCTGGCCTTCTTTCTCAGCTCCCCTCTCACGATCAGCCTGGGCGTAGTCTCGCTCCTTCTGTGCCTCTGGTACTGGCTTCTTATTATGATCTGGACCTTCCAGAAATGTGTGGAGCTGGGAATCCGAAGCTTTCCCTGGGTCTTTATGACTTTCTTTTTCAACCTGATCCTGCTGCTGGTTCTGTATCTCTACGCCGCGGCAGTAGAAAGATGTAAAGGCTGCGGACATGTGAGAATCCGGGATGCCACTTTCTGCCCGAGGTGCGGCGCGGCCTTCAGACAGAAGTGTCCTTCCTGCGGGGGATATACGCAGCTGGAAGATCAGTTCTGCCCCTGGTGTGGGATACGTCTGTTGGAGGAAGGAGAAAAGCGAGACGAATCAGGATAATAGAGGAATAGAGGGGGCGTATTTCGTGGAGCGGACTGAGGAAGATTCGGAAGATCCCGGGGAAAAGTCCCTCGCGGCTCAGACAGGCTGTCGCTGAAAAGACCGAAAAAGACAGAGAGGACAGAAAAACAGAAGGTCGGAAAGACAGAAAACACAGAGAGATAGATAGAGAAGGCAGAAAACCAAAAGGGCAAAGGCAGAGGCAGAGGCAGAGAAAAGCTACCTGTCCAGTCGCAAGCGCCTGCAGGCATTCGGCCGGGCTGAGGCTTCTGTCGTCACATGGGATATGTGCCTGCCCTTTGCTTTTCTTATATAATTTTGCGCTTTGCGCAGCAGGCGCGCAAAACTGGCTGGAAAGATACGAGAAAAGAACCGGTCTATAAAGTAAAAACAAAAAGCGAAGAGTAAAAATAGAATGCAAATACAAAAAATAAAAAGCTAAGACAAGAGAAAAGAGCAGAGATGAAATTTAAATAAAAAATAAAAAGGAGTAAAAGAAAAGAGCGTAAGATAAAAAGGAAGGAGTAAAAATCGAAGAATAAAAATCAAAGACAAAAAGAGATAAAAGCTGAATATGCCATGCCTCATGGCTGACGGCGAATTCAATGAAAAGGAGTGGCTCCATGTCGGATATTGTCCTGTCTCACATCAGCAAGGTTTTTGACGGAACATGGGTGCTCGATGATTTTTCCGCGATCTTTCCGGATGGGGAGATCAGCGTAATCATGGCGCCTTCCGGGAAGGGAAAGACAACCCTTCTCCGGATTCTGGAAGGGTTTGAGCAGCCGGACAAAGGGACAATCTCAGGTCTTTCCGGGCGCATTCTTTCCGCTGTCTTTCAGGACAACTGCCTGGTCCAAAGCCTCTCGGCCTGGAAGAACATCCAGATCGTGAATCCCGCTATGACAAAGCAGGAGATTTTCGAGGAAATGGAGAAACTCTCCCTTGGAAGATGCAGGGAGGAGAAGGCGGAGACGTTATCAGGAGGGGAGAAGCGGAGGGTATCCCTCCTCCGGGCTCTGCTTTACCCGGCGGACACCTATCTTTTGGATGAGCCTTTCAATGCCCTGGACGATCAGAGAAAAGCAGAGGCCATCTCCTACACAAGGAAGCACCTGTCTGGGAAGACAGCCCTTCTGGTCACGCACAGTCAGGAGGAGGCGGATTGGATGAATCCTGCCAGGACCATACGCTTCTGAGTCAGGAGGAAAGCGAGAAGGAGAGCAGGTCCAGAAGCCGGAGAATCAGTTTCTCGAAGATGAAACTCACGAGCACGATGACCAATGTCCAGGCGAAGAGATCCGGGGTCTCCAGATAGATTTTGGCTTCATAGAGGGCTTCCCCGATCGATCCGTCCGGGACGCCGATAACCTCCGCCGCTGTCCCGGATTTCCAGCTGATCCCCAGGGCAGTGACTGCCGCGGCGTGGAAGTAGGGCAGAACCTCAGGGAGGTAGATAAAGCGGAGCATTCTCCAGGATCCCATACGGAAGAGGGAGGCCATTTCGAGGAGGGACCTGTCACAGTTCCGGATGCCCTCCAGGGTGTTCGTGTAGAGGATCGGGAGCACCATCAAAAAGACGATCAGGATCGAGAGATTCTTCGAATTCAGCCAGATCAGGGCCAGGATAATGAATGAGGCGACGGGGATAGACTTGATGGCCAGCATCAGGGGGGCAAGGAGATCCCCGAATCTGGGAAAGCGGGCGGAGAATGCCGCCAGCAGGATCCCGGAGAGCGCGGACAGAAGAAAGCCTCCGGAGATCCGGGAGAAGGAAAAGAGGATCGAGCGCCAGAAAGAGGCGGTCCGGACCAGGTCTGAGAGCCGGAGGATCACCTCCAGGGGAGAGACGAGGAGAAGACGCTGGGAAAGTGCCATCGCAGCGGCCTGCCAGACAAGCAGCCAGAAGAGCACTGCCCAGAGCCGGATCTTCCCGGGCCTTTTTTCAGGTCCGGCCTTTCGTGTGTTTTTCATGGAGAAAGCTCCTATCGTGGTCTTGAGATCTTTCCGAAGTGCATATTGAGATACAAGCGCCTTCAAAGTTTCCGCTATAGATTCGGGGAGACAGGGACTTCTGACCCTGGCTCCCCGTTTTTGCACATTTCAGGACTCACTCTGCGCCGTAGTAGAAATCATCCTGCGGAAGCGCTCCACCGACAGCCTGCGGATTCTGATCATTCAGAACCTGGAGGTATCCGGAAAGCTTCTGCTTCATCTCATCAGCTGTGATGCAGACGATGTTGCAGGCGGGAAGGGCTTTTACAGCCACATCTTCTGCTACGATATCGTACTGGCCGATGAGCTTCGCGGCTTCTTCGACGTTCTCATTCACGAAGTCGACGGATTCTTTGTAGTGGTCAAGGAAAGCTTCGGCCACATCCGGATGTTCATCCAGGAAAGCCGTGCGCGCCACCACAACGCCGGTCAGCATGGAGGAGCCATTCTCCTTGCCCTCCTGGATCCTGTCCCACTCCGCTGTGAGGTCCAGAGCCGCTCTCACCTGGTCATTTTTCTGCTGGGCAGCGGTCACAAAGGGCTGCGGCAGCAAGGCTGCCCCGTCAGCGGAACTGATGAGGGAAGTCAGGCACTCGGTGTGTTCAGATTTCCACTCGATCGTCAGATCTTTCTCCGGGTCAATCCCGTTCTCACGCAGAATGTAGGAAAGGGCATATTCCGGAGTGGCGCCCTTCCCCGAAGCGAAGATGGTCTTTCCCTTCAGATCCTCTATGCTGTTCAGCGAGTCTCCCATTTCACAGATGTAGAGGACGCCCAGTGTGTTGATAGCCAGAACCTTTATGCCTCCTTCTGTCTTGTTGTAGAGAACTGAAGCAAGGTTGGCAGGAACCGCGGCGATATCGACATTTCCCTGGATCAGCTGAGGCGTGACTTCATCGACTGCGGAGACGATCCGGAAATCATAGGAGTAGTCCGTGAGCGCTCCGGTGTCCGCATCGTTCATGTACTTGATCATGCCCATGGCAGTCGGGCCTTTGAGGGCACAGATGTTCAGACTGTCAGCGGAAAATGGCTTCAGACCGGTCTCCGTCTCCGCCTCTGTGGATGCGGCAGAGGCGCTGACTGTCAGAGACAGAACTGCCAGAGACGCGGCAAAGATGGCAAGCACTTTCTTCATGTATTTCATGTAACCTCCTCCTGTTTCGAACCGGGAGCTTCAGACAGCGCGTGAAGCACCCAAGGCTCTTTGCTTTGCCCGCGATCGTGATCTGGCGCGGGCAGCTGGATAGCTCGTGATGCATAGACTGCTCTATGCGCTTTCCGGGTAAACGATCCGGCACTAAATTCCGCCCTGGCTCCTGCGGAGCCAGGGCGACTTTGCCCAGGTCATTGTAGCCCAGGCAGGAGGGAATTGCCAGAAGATTTCCTGAGATCCTGTCAGATAGAGAGATCAAGGGGAACTGTCCAGTCCGCTTTGACCGAATGCCTGCAGGCACTTGCGACTGGGCAGCTACGATGAAGGCATCATAAAGCCTTTCAGCATTCTTCTCTCTTTTTTGACCTTTTCAGCCTGCTGATATAAAATCTGGCATTTGGTTTTTGAGGAAACACAGCACATAAGGTCATTCAAATATACTCGACAGGATAATAATACAGAAAAACATTTCTATATAGATGATAAAGAATACATGATAGCATATTTAATAATATGCAAGTAATGTTATATAGCTTATAATGTATAGTTAAAAATGTATAGTTAACGATATATGGTAAGTGAAACAGAGTAAACAGCATATAATAAATAAAATATAATTAAAAATATGGAAATATCCATGCCCACACCGACAAGTGTGCCGGTCGAAAAGACTGCCGATGCCAGGGGCAGACTGCTGCCTGCGTCTCTGCTTCTGCGTCCATAGCAGGGCTTTCTCCATTTTCGTCCAGCCAGTGCAAATGGATGTTATTGGATAAGAAGAAAACGTTGATACATGTGAACCTCCTTTTATAATATGCCTCATAAATAGACCATGATAAGCTTGATTCAAGCTAGCTGTCCAGTCACAGGCTTCTTTCCAGGTATGAGTCCGGGCACAGGTTCCTGCACCCGCATGCAATGCGCACCCGGCCTTTGTTTTTGAAATGTATGACTTCACTCAGAGACAAGCGGCCAAAGCGGACTGGACAGTGACGATTCAAATACTGATGCACGCCGGAGGATGAAGAAGGGATGAAGGTGCAAAACAGAAAAAAGGCAGCCGTATGGTTTACTGTAATACTGCTGGCATGTCTCGTGGTCATGACCATCGGCGTGATCAAGACAGAGCGCTACAACAGGAAAAGACATCATAAGACTTTCTCGGGACCGGCGCTCTTTGCTCAGGGGAGCACTGAGCATACAGGCATCTCTGTTCAGGCCGTCCCGAGAAGCAGCACCTGGGAGAAGGTGTTTGACACTGAAAAGGAAGGACAGACCGAAAACAGCTATCAGGCCTATACCTATGACTTCACCATCGCCAACCATACGAAGGACGAGGTCTCAGATTTTTCTTTCAGACTGACATTCAGCCGGCAGGTGTATCTGGCTTCAGCCTGGAATGGCGCACTGGAAATCCATCAGCATACAGAGGATGCTGAGATCGTGGATACCCTTCCCGACCTCCGGACTTTTGTTCCGGAAGAGCATACGCTTGATACTGTCACAGTGGACGGGGAGTCATTTGTCAGCATGCAGGCGGGGGATTATCTGATATATATTCCCAGCAGTGCGATGAGCGCCCGGGAGATGCCCATCGGGCCCCATGAGGGGACAACACCGGGGATCATCCTGTATACGGCACTGGGGGAGAGCATCGAGGATTCGAGTCTGGAGATGGAATTCACCTTCCACAGGCTTCTGACCCAGGAACCGTTGTTCTGGATCACGGTCGCTGGCTTCATGGTCTGGCTGGCGGCGCTCCTCATCTATCTGATCACCTCCGCCCAGATCAGACAATATCAGGAGCGGCATGAGCGGGACAATGAGATCATCAATGAGTCCATCGAGACCTTTACCGGCTTCATCGATGCGAAAGACCCTTATACCAACGGCCACTCGAAGCGTGTGGCGATCTACACAAAGCAGATCGCGAAGGAGCTCGGCTTCACCGGGGAGGAGCTCGAACGCATCTACTATATGGCGCTCCTTCATGACTGTGGAAAGATTGGTGTGCCGGACAACATCCTTGGAAAGCCGGGCAGGCTTACAGCTGAGGAGTTGAGATCATCAAATCCCACACAGTCCGGGGCAGTGATATTCTGAGAAGCTTCAAAAGCCTCGAAGACGCGGATGAGGGTGCACGCTTCCATCATGAGCGATATGACGGAAAAGGCTATCCGGAAGGGAAAGCCGGAGAGGAGATTCCATTCATTGCCCGTATGATCTGCGTTGCGGATTCGTTTGACGCGATGAATTCGAACCGTGTATATCGGAAAAAGCTCACGCGGGAGCTGGTTCTGGCTGAGCTGGAAAAGAACCGGGGGACTCAGTTTGATCCAAGGGTGGCGGATGTCATGCTGGGACTATTGAGAGACGGCAGAATCAAAATCGGGGAATGATAGAAAAACGGGGAGCCTGAGATAAAGGCTCCCCGGATTTGTCACTCCAATGGTTCATTTCAGGCTGAAATCATATAGCATGGACTGGGCGCTGGCACAAGCTCGCCAATCGCCAGGATGCGCTGAGACACGTCTGGAAAGATCCTATGCTATAATAGGGAAAATATGGCAGGAAAGGCCCTTTGAAGGAGGACAGAGGCAGGGATGAATCAGAGAGAACTCAAGGATCGAATCAAGCGGATGGTCCC
>CADBUA010000296.1 GCA_902797665.1 uncultured Lachnospiraceae bacterium
ATTAGAAAGGAAAAATCCCGCAAGCACTTCCTGGCACAGAGCTGCTTGCGGGACTCACATAAAACATGGTGAGTTTACCTGATTTTAAAATCAAGAACAAGTTGGAAGAGGGAATCCTTATTTTCTACATCCTTCCGGCGTTGCTAGCGAGCTGTGTCCTGATCTGCCCTCATTGTGGGGAGCCCATGGTTTACCGCGAGGTCAGGAGACGCCGGATCTATCTGATGGATGGAACGAGAGCCTATATGATGATGCCCCGCTTCAAATGCACTGAATGCAGCCGTGTGGTTACGGTGTACCCCGATGGAATCATCCCTGGGAAGCTGTATACGACATGGTCTATGACGCCTCTTCTTCTCGGCGTGGATCCTTCCAGTGATCTGGCAGCCAAACTCGAAAACGGAGCTGACGAATGTACAGTCTACCGCTGGAAGAAACAGGCGGCTCAGATAATCCAGGAGATCTATGGAGAGGACCACCCCTCCGGGCTCAGCGTGGGATCCGTTTCCGTCAAGGAGATTCTTTGTCAGGATCTCATCGCACTCAGCAAGCGTGACGGGAATCGATGGATTACGTGCCTGTATCAGAGAGCGTATGTGAAGAGGAAAAATTATTCATATGCAGCATAATAAGTAGTTTGTGAATATATTTAAGCTTGCACCAGCTGTGAATTCACAGATCAATAAATGCCATGCTACGATCTCCCCCGTAAAACGAAAACGCTTTTTCAAGGAGGAAAATAGTATGGATCAGAACAAACCTGGAGTGACAATCAAGGGTCTTCTGGGTGAAATGCAGGACGCGGGAGAACCGGCTGTGAGAATCGATGGCTTCAGGTCTTCTTTTGTTGGGATCAAGGAATTCTGTGCCGCAGGGGAGATCACTGAGTTTGACTACGCCGCAGCATGGGGATTCATCCGCTCACTCGGAGCATCGCCTGAGGATATCAGCGTCCTAAGCGGGGAACACAAGGTGAACCGCTTCACGGCTCTCTCCCTGGCGAATTACAGCGCCGGTTTCGGGTATGCCCCTGCCGCAGGACAGATCAGCTATCCAATCTTTCCGGCCAGTCCCATCAGGAATGTCTTTGACGCCTTTGCAGCGAGCCTCTCCGGGGACATTTCGCCTGATGGGTTGCATGCTCTCATGTCCAGCGCTGGGTGCCTTCTGACCTATCTCGAGTGGAAGGAACTCGGAATCTCCGACTTGACGAAGGAAGTTCTGGACATCTACAAACAGGACATCTCCCAGGAGAGCTCCGGGATTGCCCCGGAAGAGTCCTTCCTCCCTGGCCTGCCCCTCTTCCTCGGGTACCTGGAGATGGCCGGGGAGACCCACTTCTCACCCATCAACCCGATTGTCTTTCGATCCTTGTTCTTTGGCCTGCGGGCTAAAGAGTCCCTTGAGCATCTCTTGGATGCTGTTAACACGTTGATTGACGATACAACTGCAACGGGCAGGAGGAATAAGGCGTTGGTTCTCACTGCCATCGATGCTCATCTCTGCATTGTAGACATCACAAGGCTGCAGTTGGAAGACCTCGACCTGAAGCTCGGAGAGATCCATTCTGTTTGGTCCTGCAAGAGCGGCCGGCCGGATTCTAGCGATCCGCATGTCTTTCTGAAGGGAAGTGGGGAGCGGGTGATGGCGCTGCAGATCCGTGATGTGAAGCGCATTCTGGGCCGGGCTATGGAAAAGGCAGGTCTTACCATGAGACACCACACCCCGTCGCATTCCGCCATGCAGGCATGCTGCCGACCACTGAAAGGATCCACGAGTCGGATTTCTTCAAGAGAAATCTCGAGCTCTTCTCCAATACCCAGACACTCCCGGAAACCACGAAGGCCTATCTCGGGGAGTAATTCCATTGAGACCAATGAGGAGTATTCATGCGGGGGCCTCTCGATGAATAATCCTACGACGGCCTGAAGGGGGGTTGGATGGATAAGCTTGGTAGGTTGTCTTATGGGCCTTACATTCTTACTGAGCAGATGCAGAATGAACTGAACGAAGTACGCATGGAACTCAAAAAAACACTGGCCCCCGGATATGTCGATGATGTTATCATCGCAGGGAAGAGATTCTATGCATTTACTCTAGAGTGTGGGCATAACAGCATTCGTGATGTAACATATAAAAATTTAATTGAATTTCATAATAAAGATAATCATAAGTCTAAAATAGTAAAAGGCCAGTATGAATCACATATCAGAATGATTTTTCACATTCTTGCGCTAAAAGGGTACTGTACAGTCGGATTTGAGCTGCTTCTGTCCAAAATGGTAGTGCCTCATGTAATCCTAAAAGAGGATTTTTCCCAGGATCATTGGGTAAAAATCGAACAGCTTCGAGAGCAAAGTCAGGAATTCCCAGCAGATGAGTTTCTGCAAGCGATTGACTACCTTGTTGAAAGCTTTGAGAGTAAGAAATACTCAAAAAAGACTTGTTTGCGGGCTCGTCGTGTTTTGACTGCTCTGTTTCTATTTCTGGATATTCATCATCTTGGATATCTGCCAGAGATTGCTGAATTATGGCTAGAGAAAATACGCCCACGTATTGAATCCGACTATAGACACTGGAGAAAGATGCTTCAAGATTTTAGGGACTTTGCAGAAAATGGTGATTTCGACGAGAAAAAAGTACACAGATATAAGTCAAAAAGCATTAATCACTTACCTGATTGGTGCAGAAAACCCCTTATTGCTTATCTTGAAGCTCGAGAAAAAGAGAGCAGAGCGAAAAACACGCTTGTTATGGCACGTTCTGCTGGAGTAAGATTCTGCGAGTTTATTGTAAAAAATGGACTTACATGTTTTTCTGATATTAGCCCATCGTTTCTTGTTCAATTCAATGAAAAAGATTACCATAAAACAGTTGAAAGCAAGTATGCTTATAATTGCAGGATCCGTTCCTTTATAAGATATCTTATTGATTCAGGGTTAATTACTAATCTTTATTTAGATAAAGCACTTCCTAATAATAAAATTTCATCCAGAAAAATCGTAGAGACTCTTACTCAGGAAGAGGAAGATAAGATCAACAATCATAAATACAACAAGGATGACACACTGAGTCTCCGTGATGAAGCTATGTGTAAAATTGGATTACATATGGGTTTTCGAAGTGTTGATATTGTTAAACTAAACTATAAAGATATAGATTGGAAAGCAAAAGAAATAACTATTACTCAACAGAAGACAGGCACTAAGCTTACGCTTGCTATGTCTCCTGTTGTCAGCAACGCGATTCATCGATATATAGAGTATGGGAGACCGTACAGCAAATGCCCCAGGATTTTTGTTCGTCATAAAGCACCTTTTTGTGAACTTACAGCCAAAACGTGTAGATCAGCACTTCGACGCCTTCTAAATTTAAATGAGGCTGATTCAATTAAGTTTCATAAAACAAGGAAGAGTTTTGCTACTAATAAGTTAAAAAGAGGGGCTAAAATTGATGAAGTTGCAAACTGCCTTGGGCACACCTCTCTCGATTCTCTGAAGCATTATCTGGCGCTGGAGGACGAAAAGATGCGCAAGTGTCCATTAACGCTCACTGAACTCGGCCTTGTACCGGAAGGAGGATTGAAGATCTGAAACCAGAAGAAAAAGTATACACATATAAGAGCTGCCTGGCTCCCTTTATTGAAGGCGTTATCATCCAGAAGCGCAGCTGTGGGTATAGTTATAATACGGTGGCCTATGAGCTCTATCGTTTCGATCAATACTGTATTGATAAAGAACTTTCAACTCCTCTAATCACCAAAGAATTGATTTCTGAATGGATCGTCCAAAAACCTACAGAAGGGGCTAAATCTCAAAAGAGAAGGATTGGTGCGGTTCGAATCCTGAGTGAGTACATGAATATCCTTTCCATTCCTTGTTATATTCCCGGAGAATGCGGTGCCAGAGTCTCAAAGTCGACACCTTATATTCTCAGCAAAATGGAGATTAAGGATTTCTTTAAACAGGTTGATGATTATGAGCCTAGAAAACCAAAGAATCACTGTTCCTGCTACTGGCGTATGGGGCTGGAATATCGGGTCATCTTCCGTGTGATCTTTCCACTGGGGCTTCGTATTTCGGAAGCCTGTGACCTCCTGTGGGAGTATGTAGACCTCGAGAAAGGAATCATCGACATTATGCACTCCAAAGGAGATAAGGATCGGCGTTTGTTTATTCCGGATGATATGAAGTTCCTGTTGAAAGATTATAAGAGGCTCATGGAAACGGAATACAATACAAAAAGCACTTGGGTATTTCCTGCTGCAAAAGACATAACACATCATGTTCAGAAAACCATGATTGAAAAAAAGTTCAATCTATTTTGGAATGCAACGGAGTTTGCTGTTCCTGGCGGTAAGAAGCCGACGGTTCACTCCCTGCGGCACACCATGGTTGTCATGCGGATCAATACCTGGCTGAAGGATGGTGTAGACTTCGAGAACATGATGCCGTATCTGGTAGCGTGGCTGGGCCATTCAGGTAGACAGGAGACCTACTATTACTTTAAGACAATAGTCGACACATTAACGGTCATGAGGGACCGGGGACGCCTGTCGTCGACGGTTATTCCGAAGGTTCGGAAAGACAAGGAGGATTCTTGAAGAAAAAACTGCCGCTTTCCAAGAAGTTGTTCTTCTCCATGACGGACAACTATCTGAATCATTATCTCTCGAGCGTGCTCAAGAGGAGCCCGCATACCATCGATACCTACAAGGACAGCCTGACATCTTTCAGACGATATGTAGTCAGGGAGAAGAAGATCTCCATCACAAAGTTCCGTTTTTCGGACTGCACGAGGGACTTTGTCCTGGACTATTGCGTCTGGATCTCTGAATCGGGAGCGAAGCCATCCACCAGAAATCTGCGTCTGACCGTTTTGAAGCAATATTTCCTGTTCGCTTCGGATGAAGACGCTTCACTTTCCTCGCTTGCTCTGGCGGTGACACATGTCCCTTCCATCAAGAACCCCCATGAGATCGGTCCGACCCTGGAGAACAAAGTTGTAAAGGCCTACCTGGCTGCGCCTGATGACACGGAGCTTGGACGGAGGGACCAGTTCATCCTTGTCATCCTCTATGATACGGCAATCCGGCTCGAAGAGCTCGTGGAGCTGACCCTCTCAGATCTTCATCTGGTAGGTGATAGCCCCCATGTCCTTGTACATGGAAAGGGAAACAAGGAGCGCATCGTCCCATTTTCAGATGAAGGTCTGGAACACGCCAAGGCTTATATCCGGCATTTCCACCAGGGCAGCTCGCCGGATACTCCGCTTATCTACATCGAAAAGAGCCGAGTAAAGCATCCGATGTCAAGGCGCAACGTCCAGCGGATCGTCAAGAAGTACGCGGATCATATCCGGGCGGGATTCCCGGATATGCCCGCCTCGGTCCACCCGCACATGATCAGGAGAACCCGCGGAACTGATATTTACCAGGAAAACCCGATCGAACTGGTCGCCCAAATCCTCGGTCATGAGAGCATCGAGACTACGAAGAAGCATTACGCGAAAGAATCCAAGGAG
>CADBUA010000297.1 GCA_902797665.1 uncultured Lachnospiraceae bacterium
CATGTGCATCAGCGGCCTTCTGCCACGGGAGAAAGCCCTCAGGGAAGGATTCATCACCCTGGACGGGGTGGAGATCTTCTCCTCCCCTGAGGAGGAGCTTCGGAAGATCCAGGGCGGGGAGATGACTGTGGTGTTCCAGGAACCCATGACTTCCTTTGACCCGACGATGCGGATCGGTCCGCAGGTGGAAGAGGGGCTTCGAATTCACCGGAGGGACCTTTCCCGCCGGGAGAGAAAGGAGAAAGCCCTGTCCGCGATGAGGCAGGCAGAGCTTGCGGATGTGGAGAAGGTCTACCAGCGCTATCCGCATGAGCTCTCCGGCGGGATGCTGCAGCGGGCGATGATCGCCGCCGCCATCGTGACAGAACCCAAGCTTCTGATCTGCGACGAGCCGACAACCTCCCTGGATGTCAGCATCCAGGCCCAGATCCTGAAGCTGATCCGGGAGCTGAGCCAGCAGATTGGCTGCGCGGTCCTTTTCATCAGCCATGACCTCCATGTGGTGAAACGGCTCTGTGAGAATGTCTCGGTCATGCAGAGAGGAAAGATTGTGGAGACGGGGAATGTCGAGGAGGTCTTCAGAAATCCGCAGGATCCCTACACGAAGCATCTTCTCTCTGCCATACCGAATCGAAAGCATCATCTGATCGAGGACGAGGAAACAGCCCGGGAGAACAGGGAGAGAAGGCTCAGGCAGGGAACGGAGTCCGGACTTTGAGCCCTGGAGCCCTGGCGGATACCTGAGAGCGTAAGAATCTGTGAACAAATGGAGCGAGCGGGCAGATGCCGCAGAAGCATCTGGTAAATTCGTCCTTGTCCAGTCGCAGGCGCCTGCTGTCATTCGGCCGGGCTGAGGCTCCTACGCCCGCATGAAGTGTACGCCTGGCCTTTTCTTTTGAAATGTATAACCTCGCTCATCGCAAAGCGCGCAAAGGGGACTGTAGAGTGTCATAAATCCTTATGGTTCCTGGCATGAAAAGAGAGATGGCATGCAGGAATCCTATAGACAGCATATATAAATCATAATAGAAAGTATACAGAATGCAGACAGGGCGCCATATTTTATCGGGGAGGGAAATATGCCGGAAAAGATACTGGAAGTCAGACATCTGAACAGCTATTATCAGGACGGCGGCATCTCTCTGACTGGGAAGAAGGAGCGGAAGCAGGTCCTTTTCGACGTCTCCTTTGACCTTCATGCCGGGGAGATTCTCGGACTGGTGGGGGCCAGCGGGAGCGGGAAGACGACCCTCTGCCGGTCGATCCTGGGACTGGTCTCCTCCTATGAGGGGGAGATTCTGCACTACAGCAGCTTCCCTCAGATGGTGTTTCAGGACCCGGACTCTTCCCTGAATCCCGCCCGGACCGTGGGCTGGATCCTGGAGGAGGCCCTCCGGGCGAGAGGACTCCCTTTGGATGAAAATGGGCGCCTCTCCACAATGGAGCCTTCGCCATCCCAGGTGGATATGGATCCCCGAAACGGGATCCGGGGTGGGGGTTCTCCCCGGAGAAAACTCAGGAGGAGTGAGCGGGAGATGGCGGTGAATGAAGTCCTGCTCCAGGTCGGCCTGGATCTCGAATGCAGGAATCGGAAGAGCCGGGAGCTCTCCGGCGGGCAGAAGCAGCGCGTGAGCATCGCTTCCGCTGTCATCACGAGGCCCGCCCTCATCATCGCCGATGAACCGGTCTCGGCTTTGGATGTGACCATTCAGGCTCAGATCCTGCGTCTCCTCTGGGACCTGAAAACCAGATACAAGCTGAGCTACCTTTTCATCAGCCATGACCTGAATGTGATCTATCAGATCTGTTCGCGGGTTCTGGTGATGCAGAACGGCAGAATCGTGGAGACGGGGGATGTGGAGGAGGTTTTTCGGAGACCCAGGCACCCCTACACCAGGGCGCTGCTGGAGGATGCCTGCTGAGTGCAGAAGCTGCGCTCAGAACGCAAAAAGAATGTTTGTATACCGGGAACCATTCGAATCTGCCAGGTGTTTCACCGGTATATGCCCGCCCGCCCCAATTTGGATCACAAATACTCACGCTCGGGGGTATAACTGTCCAGGCCGCTTTGGCCGTTTGCCGCCAAGCGAGGCCATACGGTTCAGAAGCAAAGGCCGGGCTCAGATTGAATGCGGGCGTAGGAGCCTGCGTCCGGCCTTGCATCTGGAAAGGAGCCTGCGACTGGACAGCTACGAATGTTTTGGCGTGATCTATTATCTGGAGGACAGAGCCGATTATGAATCTAACCTGGATGGGAAATGCAAGCTTTCTCCTGGAGAGCGGCGGTGAGAGGATCCTGTTTGACCCCTTTGTGGAGCTTTCCGGCGGAGAAG
The DNA here is from genome assembly GCA_902797665.1 of uncultured Lachnospiraceae bacterium. Classification (GTDB taxonomy): domain Bacteria; phylum Bacillota; class Clostridia; order Lachnospirales; family Lachnospiraceae; genus Porcincola. Next base: position 2,334 of record CADBUA010000297.1, read on the forward strand.
TGCCGATTACGCTGGATGAGTTTTACCCCTATGACACGATCTTCGTGACACACTGTCACTTTGACCACGTATCTTTTGTCTCTGATCTCTGCGAGGAAGCGGATCCAACGGTTTTCTGCACGAGACAGTGCTGCGATACCCTGGAAGAGTTCCTGGACAGCGGAAGTCAGCTTGTCGAGATTCATCCCGGCCGGAGCTATGAACTCTGGGAGGAGGGCTATGAAGGAGTCCGGATCTCGGTTCTTCGGGCAAAGCACATCGAATTCCGCTGCCGCTATGCTCTGGATACGCTGTCTCCCTTCCGGGTGCTTCGATACATCAAAAACCTTCCCTTCCTCCTCTGGGCCAATCATGCCTACAAAGAGAATGGAGAGATTGTCGCGTTTGATGTGAAGGGAGAGGGGAAGGAGCTTCTTCTGCTGGGATCCCTGGCGCTGGATCCGGAGGAGACTTATCCGGAGGGAGTGGATGTCCTGGTGCTCCCTTACCAGGGGAGCAATGACCTCCCGGCCAGGGCCCGGGAGGTCCTGGAACGGATCCGACCCAGGAGGGTGGTTCTCTCCCATTTTGACAATGCCTTCCCGCCCCTTTCCCGCAGCGTGGATCTGAGGCCGTTTCGAAAGCTCCTACGCGATGAGTTCCCTGATCTGCAGGTGGTGAAGCCTAGCCCCTTCAAGCCGATCCGGATCTGACAGAGGGGGGATTCTGCATCCGTCCCTTTGTCGGAATGGGGAAGGCAGGGAAAAGAGGCCAAAGGCCCCGGGAAGCAGTGGTCTTTCCGTCCTGATACAGGAGGCAGGATAAAGGGGGAAAACATATGAGAAACTGGATTTCATTTTTGCAGGAAAAAAATTACCGCGTGAAGATGGATCTGGACTTTGAGATAAACGACGCGGATATCCCGCTGTGGGGTGGAAATGTCTGCATCAGCACGATTGACCCGGAGGACTATGACTGGGGGGAGATGCAGGAGAATCAGGAGCTTTGTTCCATCAGGAGTGAGGAGGAGTACGATGACGAGGAAATCTGCTTCCCGCTGCTGAAACTGGAAAGCTGTATTGTCCTTCCCAGCTATGAGAATGAGCGGTATATGGGCCTTCCAAACCAGTTTGACGTGGCGGACAGCATCGCGGCAGAAACCGCTGAGCTGTATGAGTCTTTTATTCAGTTCGGGAAGGAAGACCTTAAGTATGACGGATATCCGTTTACTGTGCACTTCAGGAAGTCGCTGATGGAGTCTTCATGGAACTATCTGACGGAAGAGGATTACCCGGATGACTACAGCATTCTTCTGGTGCGAGACTTTGCGTGCGCCGGGACAGGCCCCCTGAAGGAGTTTATTGAGATTCATGATGAGATGATTCCATCCTTGTTTCCGGAGATCAACAGGAGACGTTTTGTCACTGCGATGTCTGTGAATAAGAAGGAGCATCCGGATTTTGTAAAAGCCCTGCTGGAGGGCGGCTGGAACATCATTACCCTGCATCAAAGCATGATTGACTCCATGATCGCGAACATTTCGCGCGGGGGAAAATTCTCCATGGACAGTTATAAGTCGGAGCCGCAGGAGGACTGGGTCTGCGCCTGCAGAATCGTCAAAAAGTGAGATGGCGGTATCCCTGGATCAGATAGGCGCGCGATAGATTTTGAAGGTGGGAAGATCGGGGCAGGACGCCGGCTATCCCACCTTTATCTTTCCTGGCTGTCCAGCCGCAGGCGCCTTAAGCTGCGAGGCCTGGCGCAGGCTCCTGCCGCCGCATTCAATCTGTGCCTTTCGCGTTATCTGGAGCCTGGGGCATTGCCGGGAGATTCATGCTGACAGGCCGGGACCTGGGAGATGTGATACGATAATGGGGACAAGCCTCAGGGAGCAGGGATGATGCCGGGAAACAGTCGCCCTTGCGCTCGCTGCGCTGAGCGTGAGCATACAGAACAGAATCAAAGCAAGCTGCACAGTTTTGAGTTTTCGGGGAAGCGTTTGAAGCGCAGCAGGGGGGACAGCTCCCCTGAGGGAGGAGGAAGGAGAAGACACCCATGAAGAAGAAAGCGGTCGTGGCGGGACATATCTGTATCGATATCACCCCGGTGTTTCCGGAGGGAACGCGAAGCGTTTCCGCCGTAGGGGAGCTCCTTCAGCCCGGAAAGCTCCTCACGATGGACAAGCCGCATATTTCCACAGGCGGCGCGGTGGCGAATACAGGGCTCGGGATGAAGATTCTGGGAGCGGATGTGAAGCTTCTGGGCAAGATCGGAAGGGATGAGTTTGGCCGGATGGTTCAGGATATCCTGAATCTCCATGGCGTCGGGGACTCCCTTCTTGTGGATGAGGGTTCCGTCACAAGCTACTCGATTGTGCTGGCTCTGCCTGGGATTGACAGGATCTTTCTGCACTGCCCCGGAGCGAATGACAGCTTTTGTTCGAAGGACATTCCCGCGGAACTGTTGAGTGACAGCTGCCTCTTCCATTTCGGCTACCCGCCGATCATGCGGAGAATGTTTGAGGAGGATGGAAAGTACCTCCTGGAGCTGTATCAGAGAGTCCGCGGCATGGGCATCGCCACGAGCATGGACCTGGCGGCTGTGGATGCGGGCGGGGCGTCCGGAAAGGCGGATTGGGAAAAGATTCTGGAGCGGGTTCTCCCTTATGTGGACTTCTTCACGCCGAGCTTTGAAGAGATCTGCTTCATGCTGGACCGTCCGCGCTATGAGAGACTCTCGAAAAAGGCGGGCGGAGGGGACCTTACGCTTGCGCTGGACCTTCAGGAGGATATCCTGCCCATCGCTGACCGCTGCCTGGAACTTGGCGCGAGGGTAGTCCTCCTCAAGTGCGGCGCCCCGGGGATGTATCTGAAGTGCTCGAAGCGATGCGGGGAGATCGGGGAGAGACTGGGATTCTCAGCCTCTGCCTGGAATGGTTTCTCCGCTTTCGAGAAGAGCTTTCGGATCGACCGGGTTCTGTCCGGAAATGGCGCCGGGGACGCCAGCATCGCGGCCTTCTTATCCAGCATTCTGAAAGGCGCGGGACCTTCGGAGGCGCTTGAGATGGCAGCTGCAGCAGGGGCGCTCTGCTGCAGCGCGTACGACGCGGTGAGTGGTCTCATGCCCCTCGCCGAGATTCGAAAGAAGATTGACGCGGGCTGGGAGAAATACTGATTCAACCCGAAGATGAGATGCCCTGCGTGTGAGAAACTGCGAAACGATTGCTGAAAAGCGGGCATATCCCGAGGAAGCAGCTGGCAGATCGGACTGCTTCCCGCTACCCGGGATTAGAAAGGACTGAAAAACAGTTCGTACCTGTCCAGATGCAGGCTCCTGCAGGCATTCGGCCGGGCTGAGGCTCCTGGGCCCGCATTCAATGGGGAGCTGGATTTTGCTTTTGAAATGTATGAAAACGCTTTGCGCAGCATGCGCGCAAAGCGGACTGGACAGTTACAACAGCTCTAAACTGAATTTGCGGAGTAAAGCAAGGAGATTGCGGCAGACGGCGAAAGCTGTGCGTTCTTTTGAAATGGAGATGGAGGGGATGACATGTTAGCGAATCTGAATGATGTGCTGCTTCCCGCGCAGAAGAGGCGGTACGCGGTAGGGCTCTTTAACTGCGTGACGCTGGAGATGACAAGGGGGATCTTTCAGGCGGCGGAGAAGCTGAACGCGCCGGTGATCGTGGGGACGGCGGAGATCCTTCTGGGATCCGCATCTCTGCAGGAGGTTGCGGATATGGTGATCGACCGGGCAAAGCGCTCGACGGTGCCGGTGGTGCTTCACTATGACCATGGTCTGACTTATGAGAAATGCATGGAGGCGATGGATCTGGGCTATACGTCCATTATGTACGACTGCTCGACGGCATCCTACGAGGAGAACCTGAAAAATCTGGCGGAGATGGTGAAGATTGCCCATAGCAGGAATATCACAGTCGAAGGGGAGCTGGGGCATGTGGGGGACAACGAGGGGAAGGGAAAGCTTTCCCGCCCGGAAGACTACTACACGGATCCGGAGAAGGCAGTCGAGTTTGTGGAGAAGACCGGCGTGGACGCGCTGGCCATCGCCGTGGGGAATGCGCATGGGGATTATAAGTTCCCGCCGAAGCTGGACTTTGACAGGATCTCGGAGATACACAGGAAGGTAGCGGTCCCTCTGGTGCTTCACGGGGGCAGCGGACTTTCGGATGATGATTTCCGGAAAGCGGTTCTGTGTGGGATCTCGAAGGTCAACATCTTCACCGACATCGACAAGGCCCAGGCCTCTGCCATGAAGGAAGCCTGGGATGCTGGCGTCCGCTCCGCTTTCTCCATGGTCCCAGCCGAGGTCGAGGCCATTCAGAAGGTGGTGGAGCGGAAGATGCTTCTCTTTGGGAGCGAAGGGCATGGGATAGAGGCCTGAAAGGCCCAGGAGGAATCAAGAGGCTGGCAAGCGAATGCTTTCCACTGTAGAAGCAGAATCGCTCCCTTGATTCTGCGCGCTTTCCCCTTTTTTCGCGGGTCTTCTGCTTTATCCTTTATCCAAGGTTATGCTGACAGGACGGAAAGCGGAAGGGATTGGCAGGCGCGTCAAAGAAGGAGCAGGGTGGAAGGACAGGAGGGAGCAGATGAACTTTGCGCGGGATGAGAGAAGGGAGCTGGAGGAGGCGATTCGGGCGGGAGAACGCGCGCTCCAGGCCTTGAGAAAAGCCGAGGACAGATTGGGGAAAGCCCGGGGCTGGGGCATTTTTGATCTTGTATCAGCTGGCGTGATCAGTTCCTTCATCAAGCATCGGATGGTGGATCAGGCAGCTGAGTGTGTCAATGAGGCAGAGATCTGTCTCAGAAGCTTCAGCCAGAAGATTAAGGATGTTCGGGATGGTGATCTTCTGCGCTTTGACGGTTTGACGAGATTTGTGGATATCTTTGTCGACA
>CADBUA010000298.1 GCA_902797665.1 uncultured Lachnospiraceae bacterium
AATTGGGGCGGGCATATACCGGTGAAACACTTGGCAAATTCGAATGCTTCCCGGTATAAGCAAAAACTTCCAGCTGTATGTTTCAGAACTTGAATGATCGGATGGTGAGATATGATCAGACAAGTGTCTTGCGGAAAGATATATCCTGTGATATTCTTTTCTCAATGCAGAAAAAACCGCATGAGCGGAAAAGATGAGGGAGGAAGAAAACGATGAAAAACAGGTTTATGACCATGACGGCGGGGGCTCTCGCAGTGTCGGTCCTTCTGGCAGGAGGCGTGATGGGGGCGGAGACAGAAGCGGAGATCCCCGTCAATGTGGACGGTGTTGTCAGTATCCTGGCGAATGCGCATGTCGGAGACCTTGGGGAGGCGGTGACCTCCTATGAGATCACGCTGGAGGACGCGTCTGCCTATGCGGATGCGGCAGCGGACAGCTTCACAGTGGACGGATCCTCCGAGGGTGTCTCCTTCGAGGTCAAGGACAACGTCATTACGCTGACGGTTCCGGATGTCATCCTGAGCTCTGCGGTTGTTCTGAATGAAGGAACAGGGCTCTGCTTTACCAAGGCAGAGGTCACAGAGATTGCTGATCCTGACACCGCCGCTTTTGATGTCTGTTCCTACACCGGAGAGAACGGGATGGAGATCAATTACCGTCTGCGCGCGTCCGCGTCTGAAAAGCAGCCGCTGGTGATTGCGCTTCATGGAGCGGGAGAATGCGGCTCGGACAACGAGGTTCAGATCACCGGAAACCGCGGCGCCGTTGCCTGGGCGGATTATACGAAGGATGCGACCATTCTCGCTCCGCAGTATCCGGAGAAGTATACTACGCCGTTTGAAGAGGGTCAGGAAGAGATCATGACGGCCTTCCTTGAGACGCTGACCGAGATCGTGAACAGCCTGATCGAGGACGGGATTGTGGACGAAAACCGCATTTATCTTTCCGGCATCTCGATGGGAGGCGGCCTTTCCTGGGAATACGCTGCGAGATATCCGGATATGTTCGCCGGCATCGTGACTTTCTCGACACGCGGGACAATCGCGGAGGTCCTCGACAACATGGATCGCCTGGAAGACATCAAGACGATTCCCTGCTGGCTGTTCCATGCAGCTGGCGATATTGTCAACCCGACACTGAACTCCCTGGATCTCTATAAGGGGATGACAGCACTGGGCAATGAGAACGCGCACCTTTCAATTTATGATGCCCTCGATGCAGAGATGCAGGGACTCTTCATCCACTTCTCCTGGGTTGGTGGTCTGAACACGACCTCCATGATGGACTGGATGTTTGAGCAGAGCAGGGCATGACAGACGTTATTGATCTGAGAATGTGAGAATCCAGATGCCTGGCGCGCGTGGAGACTGATCTGGACGCGCCTGGCATCGTGTTCCCTGCCATAGAGGGGGCTGCGGTTTAGCCGCAGCCCCTTTTGCCAAAGGGAAGATAGCAGGAGACCGTTTTCTTGGATGATCAGCCTGAGAAAGGCCAGGCTGCCTCTTTGCCGTGCCCGCTGTTTCCGTAGACTTCAGAGCTGTCTCAGTACGGTCAGATCCTCCTCATTACTATCCTTTTCATTCTTTTCATTCTTGTCATTCTTAGCCTTCATAAGCCACGCAGCACCGCAAAACGATAGCGGCTTGAACACCCTGTCAAGATGTTCTCCATGCTGATCTGGCTCTTTGCCATGTGGATCAGAGCGCCAGGCTGGAGCGGCTTTCCTCAACGGAGCGCCCTGGCTGCAGGGGGAGCGGAGAGAAGATCTTGCTTCGGTTAGTCGGATAAGCTGCGCAGAAACAGCTGAGATACTTGCCAAGGGATATGACTTCAATATGGATGCCAGCGAGGACACACTTCAGCAGATAGGCCAGATGCTCTTAAGATTTGCCATAGGCGAATCTTTCCTGCCTCTGCATATACGCAGGCAAGGGCGTACGTGGGAAATTCTCCTGGCCGCGAGTATAGAGGAATACAAGAAGAAAAATGATAGATTAAAAAGGAAGCTAATTGAGTATGAGGATATTGTAAAAGAACATGATTTAATGGTCGCAAATGAAAATATAAGCATAGACTGTTTAGATTCATTTTTGGAAGACCCAGAATGAACAGTGAATCTTAAATCTTTATAATGCGATCAGAGAAAAGGATTATACAGATTCATATATTATAATACCTGTAGCTGTCCAGCCGCTTTGCGCACCTGCTGCGCAAAACGAGGCCATACAGTTCAAAGCAAATGCCGGGCGCAGATTGCATGCGACGACAGGAGCCTGCGCCCGTCTTTGTGTCTGTACAGGAGCCTGTGACTGGACAGTTTGAAGGATGAAGGAGATCATGCCGATATGAAGAAAAAGAACAGGCTCTGTTCGTTTATTCTGACAGCTGCCCTGATGCTGCTTTTCATGACGCTGAGCGTCTATGCCGGGCCTGTGGGGCAGACCACGATCTCAGTGGAGGCTGGGAGTGGGAAGAAGGTGAAGGTCAAGGCAGCTTCTGTGACTGGAGCCAACTGGTATCAGTATCAGATCAGTACGGATGCTGGATTCAGCTCCGTTCTGCAGAACAGGAAAAGCAGGAAGCTCTCCACAACATTCAGGAATCTCAAGCCTGGCACGAGCTATTATGTCCGTGCCCGCGCCTACTATAAACCATTGTCCGGGAAGCGGACCTTTGGGGCATGGTCTTTATCGGCTTCTGTCCAGGCAGAAGGAGAAAGCACAGACCCGCAGCAGGGGCAGATCCAGACTCAGAACCAGGTACAGAGTCAGGCACAGAATCAGGAGAAGATCCATGCTGGTTTTTACAGAAAGGTCGGAAAAAGCGGTACAACTCAGATGAAGCAGATCTACCTGTGCACCCTTGGGGAAGACGGGAAGGCCGTGGACTCTTATCTCATTTTTTCCGAGGCGGATATCCCAGCCTTCATGGGGGAAATCCGCTTCAGTGCGACACTGCTGAAAAATGGGCATTATTACTGTAATACCGGCTTCAGATCCACGGATCCCCTGGAGGTGACCTATACCGTCTTCAGCGTTGACAGCGGAGTCAGGTTGATCCGGGGACTTTACAGCTGGGCGGACTGCGGCTCCTTCGATGGCGGAACCAGTGTGCAGATAAGGGAGTATGTACCTGCGGGCGGGATTGATGAAGGTGGAAAACTGTTATCTTCCTGGCAATACCCCGTCACAATCGGACAGGTGAAAGACAAGTATGCAGATGTCCTGAAGGAGTATATGGCGGGGGAGGGCCTGACTTTTGCCTTTACGGAAAGATATGGGGATACCACGTATTTTACTGCGAAAAAGTCAGAAGGAAGCCTGCTTTATGACAACGTCCTCTGGGAATCATTGCCTGTCATGCCCTGACTCTGAGGAATGATTGGAAAGAGAAAACCTGAATAGAAGATCCAGCGGGGACTCAGAAGGAATTGACAGTCCCCGCTGTTTTTGCTGCGCCCAGGTGGGGCGGGGCCAGTCTTCGGGAGCCATAGGTGCTTTCTTCGTGCAGGGAGGGGAGAGACTGATGCCGTTCCCGGGATGGAAGTGAAAAACAGGAGGAAGGGCACCGCTGCCAACCTGATCCAGATGTTTAGATTGTTACTAAAGCGAATTCCTCAGGCAGGTGCCTGAGATTTCTGCTTTTGCTTAAATGGATATAATAAATTAATCTGACTCTTACTAGTGATCTTATTATACAGAAAAATGCCTGAAGTAGTATATATAAAGCTAATTAACAGAAATATGACTTGTAAAGAAAATGGAAAAGACATTGAATACATAGTAAACAAG
>CADBUA010000299.1 GCA_902797665.1 uncultured Lachnospiraceae bacterium
ATTTTGGGCATAAGAAAACCCCGGAAATGGCGTATTTCCGGGGTTTTTCGCGTGTTTGTTGGTCCCGATTATCTCTTCGAGAACTGCGGAGCACGACGTGCGGCCTTCAAACCATACTTCTTCCGCTCCTTCATACGCGGATCTCTGGTGAGGAAGCCAGCACTCTTGAGGAGCGGTCTGTAATCCGCATCTGCCTCAAGGAGTGCACGGGAAATGCCGTGGCGGATCGCGCCGGCCTGGCCGGTGGTGCCGCCGCCCTTGACATTGACCAGCACGTCGAACTTGTCAACGTTCTCCGTCAGCACCAGCGGCTGCCGGACAATGGTCTTCAGGGTCTCAAGGCCAAAATAGTCATCGATATCTCTCTTGTTGATCACAATCTTGCCGGTACCCGGCGCAAGGTAGACGCGAGCGACTGAGCTCTTTCTTCTTCCGGTTCCATAATACCTATCAGTAGCCAAAATCGTTGTCCTCCCTCTTAGAATGTAAGCTTCTCAGGCTTCTGCGCCTGCTGCTTGTGCTCCGGTCCTGCATAGACGAACAGCTTCTTGCTCATCTGTCTTCCGAGAGGTCCCTTCGGCAGCATGCCGTAGACTGCGTGCTCAATCACCTTCTCAGGCTTCGTTGCGATCATCTCACGAAGAGGGGTCACACGCACGCCGCCGACATACTTGGAATGGCTGAAATACGTCTTCTGGTCGAGCTTCTTACCGGTTACTTTGACTTTGCTTGCGTTGACAACAATCACATAATCCCCGGTATCCAGGAACGGTGTGAAGGTCGGCTTGTTCTTGCCCCTGAGGATCGCCGCTGTCTGCGCTGCAAGGCGTCCGAGCGTCATCCCCTCCGCATCGACTACATACCATTTTCTTTCGATCGTAGACGGGGTGGCAATGTAGGTTTTCATCTTAATCCTCCATGGTTTTCTTCCCTGCACCTTCCGGTGCTGCAACTGCGGCTGACGGAATCTTACTTCCATCCTCCTCTATAGAAAAACGTCCTTTCCGGTGGGCGTTTATCAAACAAAGACACTCATCAGGATATCTCAAAAGTTCTCTGCCGGGCGGATGATAACAAAGCAGCAGAAGCTGCCAGGTCGATCAACGGGAAGCCCTCCCGCGCCAGTTGAAAAGAAATGCTGGCGTTTCCGCTTCACTTTTGGCCTTTCGGTGCCCCTCTCACGCAGAATTTCTGCCTCATGGCACACTGTCTCCTGACCGCACCGACTATTATATTCTCCCACATTTTCCGTGTCAATCAGAAAATGTGCCAGAAATCGGCTCAAAATCGAACTCGGATTCAAGAGAATACAGAGGATCCTCAAGAGTCTCCTGCTTCCTGCTCGGATCATTTCGCACACGCTCAGGCTCTGTCTCAGGATCGGTCTCCCCATCTCTGGCTTCTGTTTCCAGATCGAAGATTTCGGAGGCAGCTTCCCCGTACTCGGAGATCAGGGCCCCCTCCGTGCTCTCAGAGAACAGTCCGCGCGGATAGGTCCGGCCATGGAAGGGATTTCTGAAGCTGCGCTTCTCTCCTTCCGGAAGCTCGGGGATGACCCCGGTCCTGAAGTAGCTGAGCATCCCTTCCCGGAAATCCCCCCAAAGATCCAGAAACTGGGACTGTACCTTCCTGGAGGCCCCATAAAAACTCTCTTTCGCCGCCTCAAGAACTTCACGCACGATGGAAGCATCCGCGTCGGCGCCAAAGTCGATGGCCTCCATCATCACCATCGCTGAATCCGGGGCTTCAGGCACCAGGCCGGCAACCACAACCGCGCTGCTGGACAAGGCGCTTCCCCAGGGATTCTTGATGTACTTGATATACTGGTACTTCCCGGGCCATCCGGAGTTCACATAGGCATCGTAGGAGAAATAGGCTTCCCGCCGGTAGGGATAGAGGGCAAGTCCGCCCTCAAAAACCGTGAAGCCGTTCTCGTCGTGGGAGATGATGATCTGACTGTGCCCCCAGCCGTCGTCCCCGTGCAGGTACTGGGCATCACAGATCCGAAGGACGGACCCTGCGGGCGCCATGGAGACATAGGCCTTCAGATGTTCCACCGTCAACGTCAGCTGACTGTCCGACAGATAGCGCAGCATGTTCTCGGGATCATTGAAAAGATTGGAGAATCCGTGCCCCCAGATCCGAGTGTACATGTTGTTGGCATAGGTCCAACACTGGTAGTGGGCAGAAGGAAAGTCCGAGTTGCGCACCAGGACGCCATTGATCTGGTAGAGATGTCCGGCATTCACCGTCCTGCCCCCATCGGCGATCCCGGAAGTCCGAATGCTGAGATCCATGGGGATTCCAGACCTTTCCACCGTATCCTCCCCGGTGTCCTGAATGAGTTCCCGCGATCTCTCCTCCAGAATGCCCTCCTCAATAAAGCCCGCATCCGTCTCCCCAAGCCGGAGTTCATCCCCGGCGCCGGTCACGGCAGGTTCAGCTTCGGCAGGCAC
>CADBUA010000300.1 GCA_902797665.1 uncultured Lachnospiraceae bacterium
ATTCAAAGAATTCAAAGAATTCAAAAATCTGCAGGCAGCAAAAAAGAGGCTCCTCGGAGCCTCTTTTTTGCATGGGATTGCAACATCTCATTATTGGCCTCGCGGGCAAAGTCATGATAAATTCTGGCAGTTTCCGAGGCTTCCGGGGACTGCTCACCGTTCCTTTCCCAGAATCGATCGAGAAGACTGTTGAGAAACTGGAACTTCACAGAAAGATCCAGGTGATCAGCGACTCTCTGCATCTTGCCGGATTGTAGCTGTTCAGTCGCAGGCGCCTGCAGGCATTCGGCCGGGCCGAGGCGCCTGCGCCCGCATGGAAAGTGCGCCCGGCCTTTGCTGTTGAACTGCATGACCTCGCCTGGCGACAGGCGACCAAAGCGGACTGAACAGCTATGCGGGTTTTTCTATGAAGGACCCGAGAGATGAAATGCTTTCTGTTTAGAATGTTACCAAAAGCCACAGGGCTTTCGATATGCATGGAACAGGGGGACCTGTCCCCTCAGCTTTTGCTCACTCGCTGCGCAAAGCTTGAGGATACAGAACAAGAGACATGAACAGATGTAGGGACAGTGACTGCTATGGCCTTTCATTTGTGATAAGTGACGTAAAAGCAGAATATATATGTTAATGCAAAACGATAATACTATAACAAAGCCAAAATATTCAATATGATAATTCATTCGGATATGAACTTATTGGTCTGTCTGGAAGACAGACCAAGTCAACGGCGGAGCTGTTCATGGATAAGCTTCAGGTAAATGATGAGGGACCGGCCCGTCGATGCTCACACCAGGGGGAGCATCTACACCTCATTGCGGCAAAATACCTATAAAAGCAGAAATGGCAAAGATAACCGCATTTTCGGTTACGACAGCGAGGATGGAAAACTGGTGCCGAATGAGTACGCGGATGCTGTGAGAACCATTTACAAGCTGTTCCTGGACGGGAAGACCTTCACGGAGATCGCCGATGCCATGAGGGAGTCGGACATCTGCGGAAGGCACGGGACAATGCAAGGCCATTTTTGAGAAAGAGGAATCCAATGAGCAATAAAAAGACAGCTCTGGTTGTTGGCTCTGGCGCTGGAGGCGCTGTGATCGCCAGGGAATTACAGGGCAGATACCAGGTAACCATCCTGGAGGAGGGCGGGGATTTTAAGCCGTTTTCCCTGCCCATCGGGAAGCTGGCGGCTCTGCGCCGGACCGGCGTTTTCCTTGCTGAACGCATGATCCGTCTTCTCCTCCCCAATATGAGGGTGGAGAAGACGAAGGACATGGTCCTGGTGCGCGGCATCGGCTTAGGCGGCACCAGCACCCTGGCGACCGGGAACGCTGTGCGCTATGATGGGTCAATCCGGGCGCTGGGCATTGACCTGGATGAGCAGTTTGAGGAATTGTACCGGGAACTGCCCATCACGACCGAGCATCAGAAGCATTGGACGGACAGCACAAGGAAGATGTTTCAGATGTTTGAGCAAATGGGACTGAATCCGCTTGTAACCCCCAAGCTGATGTGGGCTCCCCAGTGTGTTGAATGCGGACACTGCGCCATCGGCTGCCCGACAGGCGCGAAGTGGGATACACGCGCACTTGTTGAAGAGGCTGTGAAAAACGGGGCTTCCCTGGTCACGGACTGCCGGGTCACAGGGCTCGACATTGAGAACAAAACGGTCAAAGCCGTCCATGCCCTCCACCATGGCAGAAGGGAGACTTATCAGGCGGACCTCGTGATTCTCTCCGCCGGTGGTCTGGGCACGCCGGTGATCCTGCAGCATTCCGGCATCCCCACATCAGGCAGCCTGTTTGTCGATCCCGTTCTCTGCGTGGCTGGACCGAGGGAGGGGCTGGGGCAGGATCGCCAGCTATTAATGCCTTTTATCAGTCAGCAGGACGGCTTTATTCTGTCCCCTTATATGGATTATCTCAGCTTCTTTTTCAACCGCAGCTGGCGCCTGCCTATGCGGAACATCGCGAGCATCATGATCAAGCTGGCGGATGAGGAAACAGGCGACACGGATGGAAGAAGGATCGACAAAAGCATGTCCTCGGATGATCAGCGCCAGATGGACAAGGCTGTGGACATGAGCCGGGAAATCCTGGAACGCATGGGGGTTCCGGAAAAAGAACAATTCCTGGGGACGCTGAACGCGGGTCATCCAGGCGGTATGCTGCCGCTGACGGAAAAAGAAAGAGACACACTGCATCATTCCGTCCTGCCGGATAACCTTTATGTTGCCGACGCGACGATACTGCCCCGGTCCATGGGCAATCCGCCGATGCTGACCATCATGGCATTGGCCAGAAAAATCGCCGCACTCCTTTGATCCATGGTGGATCTTTCACTGAAAGGGCAGCAGGGCAGAAGAGCAGCAGGACAGGGCTTCACTTGGCCTTCAATGAGAGTGAAGCCCTGCGCTTTCCGGGTGTTGCAATGGGCGCTTTGGGCCGACTGGATTGGAGCGCAGACCTCAAAGTGCCCAGGGGACACTCCGTTTGGCAGAAAACAGAAAGCTTCGACACGGAGCACAGGATCTCTGCCATAGCAGTGAGCGAAGACACTGCCAGACTGTTCTCAGTGCTCCGCTTATCGAGTTATCCCGCACCCGAAAAACAGGATCCGTTTTTGACAGGCGATCACGGAGAGGCGGGCAGATGGTATTCACAATATCCTTGGCACTTTTTCGCCAGCAGATCACCATAGCGCACGTATCCCTCTCTCCTTCAGCATTTCTCAAAGTCTGGATCCAGAAGCCACAGATTCATAACAAAGAGGGAAGCCCTTCAATCGATCACGCTGTGGCCCAACATTTCCCTTCTATCCAGTCAGCGCCTTCTTATCTGACAAACGTCTTCCCTCAGTCCTCCTTCTTTGCCTCTCTTCCCGATGCCGCATAGGACCTTCTCCCTGCTTTTACCCAGATACTCGGCAGAAGATATAGAGTCTCTCTTTTTGGGGGGAAGTCCCTCTTCATCGCTGCTGCAGGGCGAAGCTGGAGTTTCAACCCAGACGGCAGGTGTCGATGCACGCCTGCATGCCATTTTAGAAAGAGGCAGATTTCCCCGGGCTTTTTTGACAATCCGCGTCAACGTTTCGCTGACAGCGCCTTGAATAGCTATTTCAGGCGGTGTTATAATATTCAC
>CADBUA010000301.1 GCA_902797665.1 uncultured Lachnospiraceae bacterium
ATTTTTGTTGAATCTTGCATATGTTTTATACCATGAGCGTGCAGAGTAAGGGGAGGCGCAGAATGCATCTGTATTGGAGTCAGCACCCGTCCCCGGCCCTGGAGGTACTTGTGACTGGACAGCCAGCATAAATCTCAGATTCTTCGACAGCTGATCCAGCCCTTCCCTGCCTTCTTCAGAACGCCTGTGATGTCTCGATGCGAGATTGCTATCCCTCTTATACTCGCGGCCAGGAGAATCTGCCGCCTGTCATCCGGAGCCGCGCTATACTGGAGGCAGTCAGGATTTTCCTGCGGCAGATCCTGACTGCCTCCAGTAGTATTCTTCCAGATAGTCAAACAGCAGGGAATTCTCCCTGCTGTTCTCGGCCTATATCATTAAATTCCAGGAAGCAACAGAATCTGCCGGGACTCTTCCTGGGGAATGGCCACTCGCGTCAGTTGTCCTGCAGCGTCTCACGCTCACGGGTGTATCTCTTTGAACTCTTATTTTCTCCCTTATCTTCTCTCTGTTCTTCCCCCTGTCAGTCCCAAAGAACAGGCCTCTCCAGCACCGTCAGACTGACAGAAGCTGTCCGCAGGAGCTCGGCTCGGAAATCAGGCCTATTTCCTGAGATCCAGAGTCTGAATGACAGAATTCCGATGGCGATGATCATCGCCGCCTCGATCCCCATCCGCACCCGCTTCAGAATCTTCTCTCCGTAAACTTCCAGTTCTCTCCGTCCTGCTCTCGCGGCGGCTCTGGCCTTTTCCGCGCCGTTCCATCGAAAAATGGAGAAGTACTCATCCAGCGCAAGGTCCAGGAGCGTTCCGAGCATTTCCACTTTTCCCTCTGCCGTTGTCCCCTCCAGATTGAGGATGAGGACCATCTTTGCGCTGTCCGCGATCCATTCCAGTCTCTTTCTTGATTCCTTCGAAATGAGCCCATTCCGGTAGAGATAGCTGATCTTGGTCCGCTCCGAGGGTCCACCTTCGCTATCCAGCTGAATGTCACTCCACTGCTTTCCGGTTTTCTGATACAGGACCCCCGCGAGCATGCCTTCCAGAACCAAAGCGGCGGCGTCTGCCGCCTCGGCATCCTTCCCGGCTTTCCTGCTCGACAGAAACTTCGTGTAATTCTCTTCAATCAATTCGTTTGAAGTCAAACAAATCCTCCCGTTTTTCTGCTTGCACCCCACCTTATACCGGAACCCATCGAATCTAAGAGCTGTTTCACCGGTATATGCCCGCTCGCGATAGTCTGTCGCAAATTCTCCAGCTCGCGGGTGTAACACACTTTGCATCCTATCATAATCCGTGAGACAAGAAAAGCAGAGAAGAGGCCCCGACAAAGATTCAGGCCGTTCCAGGCCTGTTCGGCTTAGTTCCAGCTTGAGCCTGATCCTTTCACCAGGCAGCCTGATCAGATGCCTTTCTCAGGCATGGCTTTCCTCTTCCGGAATCCGCCCAGTACCAGGGCGCAGAGAAGGCTGCCCAGAAAAAGGGAGACAAAGTAGGGGATTGGCTTTTCCACCACTGGAAACACGAAGAATCCTCCGTGAGGTGCCAGGGAGGTACAGGCGAAAGCTTCAGAGAGAAGTCCCGCCAGAGCGGACCCGCACATGCAGGCGGGGATCACATGGATCATGTCCTCGAGGACATAGGGGATGGCTCCCTCTGTGATGAAGGACAGTCCCAGAAGCAAAGTGACGGGGGCGCGCTTCCGCTCAGCCTCTGTAAACTTCTGCGGGAACATCCAGGTAGCCAGCGCGATCCCGCAGGGCGGGACCATGCCACCGATCATGACCGCCGCCATGATCTCCGGATGACCGGAGGCGATAGATGCTGTACCAAAGTAGTAGGCAGCCTTGTTGACCGGCCCGCCCATGTCCGTGGCCATCATCATCCCCACGACCGCTCCGAGGATGATCCCAAAGCCACTCATATGCTCCAGCATGGCGGTCAGGATGTGGTTGAATAAGCCCGCTCCAGGTTCAATCAGGTACACCATGAGCACGTTCATGATGAGAAGACTCACCACCGGGTAGAGGAGGACAGAGATGCTGCTCGCCACATGCCTTGGAATCTCCCGAAAGAAGTTCTTCATGAGCCGGACGGTCCACCCAGCCAGAAGGCCCGCCAGGACCGCTCCGGCAAAGCCGGAGCTTCCGGTCGAAGCCATGTAGCCGCCGACAAAACCGGACACAAAAGCCTCAGGCCCGCCCATCGTCTCCGCCAGGAAGGCGGAGACAACCGGCAGCATAAAGGCGAAGGTTCGATCTCCAATCCCCTTGAAGACAGCCGCGATCGGGGTGATTGTCCCGAACAGGGAGCGCTGATCCGCAGTCAGACTGTTGACATCGACGGCTACGCCATCGAGCAGAAAAGCGATTGCTATCAGGATCCCGCCGCCGATGGCAAAGGGAAGCATGTAATTCACCGCCCCGAGAAATACATTCAGGATCTGGAAAAGCATGAGCGTCTTTCCAGTCTTCTCCTCCTGCTGCCTCTCTTCCTTCGTCTCGGAGAAAGTCACCAGTGCCTGCTGCCTTGCATACATCCTGTCCGCTTTGGGCGCCTTCTTTTCAGTGGATGCGGTTCCTTCCACTGTCATCGTCTCCGGATCATATACAGTGAGGCGGCCTCTTCCACCCTTCTTGGACTGGTAGAGCACGTAGTCGGCCCGCTCGCTCATGGCCGTCAGATCGAGATCCTCCGTGATCAGGGCAGCCCCGACACTCACCGTCACATGGACGTCCCCCGGGAAGGTCTCCTCCGCGATTTCCCGGATCAGATTTTCCAGCTGGAAGACGGCGTTCTCCTTTCCATTGATCAGAACCCCAATGTACTCATCCCCGCCCCAGCGGGCCGCGAGACACTGGTCTCCCAAAGCCAGGATTTTCGCCGCGATCCCGGACAGAACAGAATCCCCGGCCGCATGTCCGCAGGTATCATTGACCTGTTTGAAAAAGTCCACATCCATCATAAAGAGGAGTGAGTCATGGAGTCCTCCGGTCTCCTCCAGTTCCTGATACCGCTGAATAAAGGATTTCCGATTGTTCAGGCCAGTCAGCTCGTCCGTTGTCGCCAGCTGAATGATCGCTGTCCGGTATTTCCGAATCAGGTCGATGATCATGAGAATGATGGCAAGGAAAGCCACACCGAGCAGGAATACATAGGTTACCGTCTGCTGGCGGATCGCTCCTGAATCATCCCCGGCTGCCCGTATGCCTTTCACGGACATCTCAAAGAGGAAAACACATACAGCGAAGGCGGCAACCAAAACCACTATGATCAGAACGTATTGAAGATTCATCCTGCTGTTCTTCTTCATGGCTCTCCTCCATATGTAGTCAATGCTTAATCTCGTTCGTAGCAGGGTACTGTCCTCTTACTTCCACTCCTGAACATGATTATACAATTTCGACCGTCTTTTTCACACAAAGGAGTCCGATAGTTCTTCCGCACGCCTCTTTCCAGACTCTCTTTATCCCGGCCCCATAAGACAGCCGAATGCGCGGGC
>CADBUA010000302.1 GCA_902797665.1 uncultured Lachnospiraceae bacterium
ATGGAGCGGATACGAATGCTCCTGGATTTGAAGGAGCTCTGTCTTATCTGTCGGACCCGGCAGAGACTGGGGGAAGGCTGAAGAAAATCCGTGAGGAGAAGGGGATGACGCAGAAGGAATTCGCGGAAAAAGCGGGCCTCTCCCCCAGACGCTATCTGGACATTGAAAATGGAAAGACGAAGATCACGGTCAAGAGTCTGAAAAAACTGGAGGAAAGCTACGGCGTGGGCAGGGAATACCTGCTCTATGGACATGAGCAGAGCCGCAACTTTCCTCTGACGGATGAGATGATCCGTTACCTCCAAAAGAGTGAGAAGATCCGGGAGATGGTCTGGCGTGAGATGCGGAAAGAGCAATCCGGCTTTTCCTGAACGGAGGGAAGGGGCAGGCAGAACGAAGAAGCGCGCTCTCGCCTTCCCGTGTCACACCTTGGGCTTAAAGAAGCTTTGCCAGCTGGCTCATGGGTCGGGCGAAGCGGCCTGACAGAGGCCTTAACGCCGAGCGGGGGAAACGCGAAAGTGGGCGTGAGCTGTCATATATAGCAAAATAGTCACTAAAAATGAAGGCTACTGTGTAAAAATATGTAAAATGTATTTCGGAAGACGCCTCCGGGAACCGGAGGCGTCTTTGTTTTCAGCTTTCGGAGGGGAAATTGCTTCGCAGGGCGGGTGTGTTGACGCTTCCTGGAAAGACTGCTAGAATCTCCCGGTACATGCAAAGATTTCGTGAAATTTCTGGATGTTTCATATTTTATACGACAAAGCTGGCCTTCTGCACAAAAAAATTCGGCGGCAGATCTTTTCTGCCCGTGAGGGTGAGGACCTGCTTCAAAAGGAACTGACAGGGAAGAGAGGACGGTATGGCTTACATCGCAAAGAGAATCGGCATGATGCTGCTTGCGCTTTTCATCATCATCCTTCTGACCTTTGTGATCGAACACTCGATCCCGGGCGGCCCCTTCACCAGTGACCGCAAGGTTTCCAAAGAGGTTGAGGAAGCGCTGGAGGAGAAGTACCACCTGAATGATCCTCTGCCGAAACAGTTCCTGGACTACCTGACCGGGATTCTGCACGGGGACTTTGGGCCCTCTTACAAGTACACCGGCAGGGAAGTGTCGGAGTTCATTGGGGAAGGATTTCCGCTGTCCGCGAAGCTTGGCGGGATCACGGTTCTTTTTGTGCTTTTGGCCTCCATTCCCATGGGGATACTCGCGGCTGTCAAAAATGGAAAGTGGCAGGATATGCTGGTCATGACCCTGGCAACCTTTGGGGTGACCATCCCCTCCTTTGTGATCGCATCGATCCTGATCTATGTCTTTTCCTTCCGCCTGGGCGTCTTTCCCAGCTTTGGGCTGGACAGCTGGAAGGGATATATTCTCCCAGTGATCACGCTGGGCGGCTATTCGCTGAGCTACCTGGCAAGACAGATGCGCTCCTCCCTTCTGGAGGTCATGGGCATGGACTACATCCGGACCGCCCGCGCCAAAGGCCTGACAGAGGTCCAGGTGATCTTTCGGCATGCTTTGAGAAATGCATTGATTCCGCTTGTCACGGTCCTTGGACCGACCATCGCAAACCTTTTGACAGGAAGCTTTGTGGTTGAACAGATCTTTGCGCTTCCAGGCCTTGGGGTATATTTTGTAAACAGCGTCTCACAGCGGGACTATACGACCATCATGGGGGTCACGATCTTCTATGCGGCTTTCCTGCTGGCCATGGTGTTTCTGGTAGATGTGTTCTATGTACTGATTGACCCTCGGATCAAGTTTGACTGAAGAACCGGAAAACTGAGCAAAGGGAACGAGAAAGCCGCAGAGGAGGCAGAAGGTGTCGGACAGGCGCATGGAAGAACAGAAAGTCGGTGAAATACAGAGAGAGCTGAAACAGAGGGAAAGCTGGGAGCGTGACATGTGGGACCTTCTCCCCTCCACAGATGAGGCAAGGGAGAAAATCTGGGGCAGGAGCCGTACATTCGCCGGGGATGTGTGGTTCCGCTTCCGCAGAAAGCCGACAGCCATCTTCGGGCTTGTCCTGATTCTGGCGATGGTGCTCTTTGCTTTTCTGGGCCCTTTCTTTACGCCCTATCGTTACTCCGAGCAGAACCTGGATCTGGTCAATATTCCGCCCCGCATGAGGGTCTTCAGCTCCGGGGATTCCCCCCTTCTCACCATCACAGAATCCCTCAGGATCGTGACGGTCAACCAGGAT
The DNA here is from genome assembly GCA_902797665.1 of uncultured Lachnospiraceae bacterium. Taxonomy (GTDB): domain Bacteria; phylum Bacillota; class Clostridia; order Lachnospirales; family Lachnospiraceae; genus Porcincola. The sequence goes on from CADBUA010000302.1 coordinate 2,208, forward strand.
GGGACGCTGGGCAGGCAGCTTCGAGCGGTTCGGGAGGAGGAAAAGATGAAGATGATCATCTTCGATCTTGACGGCACTGAAGTGGGCCTTTTTTATGGAGTTCGGCCCTACCTCTGCGCGGACCCGGAAACACATGTGATTTATGACCAGAAGACCGTCTGGAATCGCTCCTTTCTCTTCGGCACCGACAGCCTTGGACGGGATGTCCTGACGAGACTCATGTACGGCACCCGGGTCTCTCTGATGGTGGCTTTTATCGCTGTGACCGTGAACCTTGTCATCGGCATTCTCTACGGCGGGATCTCCGGCTACGCGGGCGGAATGGTCGATGCGGTCATGATGCGGATTGTGGACATTATCAGTACGATTCCGCTGACCCTCTATGTCATCCTGATCATGGTCCTGATGGGATCTGGCCTTGCCAGCATCATCACAGCCCTGGGAACGACTTACTGGGTAGAGATGGCGCGGGTCGTGCGTGGGCAGGTGCTCAGCCTCAAGTCCCAGGACTTTGTCCTTGCGGCCCGGACCATCGGCTCCTCAGGAAAAACCATCCTGCTGGAGCACCTGATTCCCAATGCAATGGGATCCATCCTGGTCACAGTGACGATGCTGATCCCCTCCGCCATTTTCATGGAAGCTTTCCTGGGCTATCTGGGCATCGGCCTCCAGAGCCCGCTGGCGAGCCTTGGAACGATGTGCAACGACGCGACAGAGAACCTGCGCACCTGCCCCTATCAGCTTTTTATCCCGGCACTGATGATCGTGCTGATCATGTTCGGATTCAACTTCATCGGTGACGGCCTCAGAGACGCGCTGGATCCGAAGCTGAAAAAGTGAGGGTTGCATGCGGCCATGTTTTCCGGGAAGACGAACCAGGAAGATCTGAAGGGAGAAAAGAAGAGAAGAAGAGGGCAGACAGGGCCAGAGAGGCAGAAGAGAGCGGCAATGGCCAATGAGTGAGAACAGAAGGGTCAGAAAGAGGAGATAAGGGATGGATCCGGTCATCAGCATTGAAAACCTGAGCGTGTCTTTTCAGACAGGCAGCGGGCTTGTACAGGCGGTGCGGGGGATCAGCTACAAGCTGAACCCGGGGGAGATTCTGGGGATTGTCGGAGAGTCCGGGAGCGGCAAGAGCGTCTCCTCCATGTCGATTCTGAGGCTCCTGCCGGATACGGCCCGGATCAGTGACGAATCGAAAATAATATTTGGCGGACGGAACCTCGTGTCCATCTCCCGGAAGGAGATGCGTGAGATCCGAGGGGGACAGATCGCGATGATCTTCCAGGACCCCATGTCCTCCATCAATCCTCTGATCCCGGTGGGAAAGCAGGTGGGGGAGATGATCTCTCAGCACCAGCATGAAAAAAGCCGGGGAGAAATCCAGAAGGAAGTGCTGGAACTCTTCCGGAAAGTCCGGATTCCGGAGCCTGAGAAGCGGATCAAATGCTATCCACACGAGTTCTCCGGCGGGATGCGGCAGCGGGTGATGATCGCCATGGCCCTGGCCAACCACCCAAAGCTCCTCATCGCCGACGAACCGACCACAGCGCTGGACGTCACGATCCAGGACCAGATCCTGAAGCAGCTCCGGGAACTCCGCCGGGAGTATGGGACCAGTGTCATCTTTATCACCCATGACCTGGCTGTGGTGGCGGAGCTCTGCGACCGGGTGGAAGTGATGTATGGAGGGCTGATCCTGGAGGAGGCACCCATCGATGAGCTCTTTGAGCATCCCTCCCATCCATACACGATGGGACTTATGGCCGCCATCCCGGACCTGGAGCGGCCGCGCTCCCTGCCCCTCTATCCAATTCCGGGTTCTCCGCCGGACATGACCAACCCGCCAAAGGGATGCCCCTTCCAGCCGAGATGCCCCTACGCGCGGCGGATCTGCGCCTCCAGAGTGCCGGACTTTATCTCTGTCTCAGAACAGCACGCATCCAGATGCTTTCTGCTTGATCCTGACGCGCCTCAGGATGAGAAAAATCCCTTCAAATATAGAAAAAGCTGAGGAAAAACGGACAGACAGATAAGCAGACAAGCAGACACGTAATAAAAGAATATGTTTTCGGTCAGTATACCTATAATCACCAATACAGATGTGCACTGAGCGAGGCAATACGGCTCAAAAGCAAAGGCCGGGCAAATTTTCAATGCGGGCGCAGGGGCCTGCGACCGGCTGAATGCCTGCAGGAGCCTGGTACTGGACACGTACGAAACACAGAAGAAAAGAGACAGCTGTCTCTGCGGACCTTGAAGGAACGGGAGATTATGGCGGAGAAGAGCAAGCAGGCGATCCTTGAGGTGGAGAACCTCACAAAGCATTTCAATGCGGGAAGACGGAGTGTCGTCCACGCGGTGGACGGGGTGTCCTTTCAGATCCGGAGGGGGAAGACCTTTGGTCTGGTTGGAGAGTCTGGCTGTGGGAAATCCACCTGTGCCCGGACCATCATCCGCATTTATGACCTGACAGATGGAAGCGTGATTCTGGATGGAACGGACATCACACGAATGTCGCAGAAGGAACTGAAGCCCCTTCGAAGAAAAATGCAGATGATCTTTCAGGACCCTTATGCCTCCCTGAATGCCCGCATGACGGTGCGGGATATCATCGCGGAGCCGTTGATCGCCCATGGGATTGTGCGGCGGAAGCAGGACGCGGATGAGATTGTGGCGGATATGCTGGGGCAGGTTGGCCTGACACGGGAGCATATGGGGCGCTACGCCCATGAGTTCTCCGGCGGACAGAGGCAGCGGATTGGCATCGCCCGGGCTCTGGTTCTTCAGCCGGATCTGCTGATCTGCGATGAGCCCATCTCCGCTTTGGATGTTTCGATCCAGGCTCAGGTCATCAACCTGCTTCGGGACTTTCAGGAACGGAAAAATCTATCCTACCTGTTTATTGCGCATGACCTCTCGATGGTCCGTTATGTCTCGGATGAGGTCGGGGTCATGTACCTGGGGCAGCTGGTAGAACGGTCAGACTCAGATGAGCTGTACGCCCATCCTCTGCATCCCTACACAAGAGGGCTTCTCGGAAGCATCCCCATCGCGAACCCAAAAGAGGCGCGCCTTCGGGAGAAAAGTGGTATCGAGGGTGATCTCCCAAGTCCCATCAATCCTCCGGCAGGCTGCCGTTTTCATACGCGCTGCCCCTTCGCGAAGGCTGAATGCAGCGAGGAGCTGCCGCTGTTGAGAGACCTGGGTGGCGGGCACTATGCCGCCTGCCATCTCGCTCTCTAGGATCTGGCCATTAAGGGCTGCCTGAGAAGAACGAAAACGAAGCTTCTTCAGGCATGAAGATGGTTTTTGGGCGGCGCTGCCGCCTGAAACATAGCACTGGATGCGATCGTTCAGCGCATCCGGCAGAGAAACAGTTATCCCAGCGAGCGTGAAAATCTGCGCGAGCGGGCATATACCGGGGAAAGCCTGGCGCATTCCAGTGCTTTCCGGTATGCAAGGAGGAGGTGCTTTATGAAGAGCGGGATCAGTTGCCTGCTGGCGCTGGCGCTGGCGGGATCGATGCTTCTGTCAGCCGGCGCGGCCACCATCGATGATCTTCTGACGATGGAGACCGAAGATGCGGGGGGAGCTTTGGAAGAGGCTTTGGCGGAGAAGCAGGAGATCACTTTTGCCCTGAACAACCAGCCGGACGGGATCGACCCGAATGTGACCAACAACAGCTTTGCGACCCCCTTTATCATGAACTGCTTTGAGGGGCTGGTCACATACGACGAGAATGGGGGCGTGGTTCCTGGAGAGGCAGAGTCCTGGGATGTCAGTGATGATCTCACAACTTACACCTTCCATCTGAGGGAAGGACTGAAGTGGAGCGATGGCAGCAGCCATACGGCACAGGATTATGTTTACTCTGCCCTGCGCGTCCTGACGCCGGATACCACAGCCCAGTATATGAACATGATTGGCGACTATGTGGTCGGCGCCATGGAATACTTCAATGGGGAAGCTTCCGCCAGAGAGGTGGGAATCAAGGCCCTGGATGACAATACCCTGGAGTTCAGGCTGAAGGATGCCTGCCCCTTCTTTGTGGATCTGGTTTCCATGTGGTGCTATTTCCCCGTACAGGAAGCTACGATCGAGGCAAACGGGGACAAGTGGACGACCTCAGCGGACAGCTATGTCTCGAACGGCCCCTTCCGGGTCACCGAGATCAACTCCAGCGAGCGTGTTGTCCTTGAGAAGAATGAGCACTATTGGAATGCGGATGCTGTCACGCTGGACAAAATCACTTTCAGATATATCCTGGACACCTCGACGGCTCTGACCGCGTACGAGAGCGGGGAGATCGATGGCGACCGCACAATCCCCTCCAGCGATCTGGCAAGACTGAAGGCGGAGAATGCCGGCGTTCAGGTCGCGGAGTCCTACGGAACGGTCTACTATGACATCAACTGCGCGAAAGAACCCTACAACGATCCGAATGTCCGCAAGGCTCTCTGCCTGGCGATTGACCGCGAAGCGCTGATCAATAACGTGGCTCAGCTGGATGCCACACCGGCTTACAGCTTCCTGGCGCCCGGATATGTGCTGGATGGGAAAGACATCACAGAAGATCGCGGGACCTATGGCCTGTCGCCGACAGCAGACGCAGAGGGTGCCCAGAAGGCTTTGGCGGAAGCCGGTTACCCGGATGGGAAGGGCTTCCCGACGCTGCAGCTGTCCTACTACTCGGATGACAATGTCAAGAAGATCGCAGAAGCGATCGCGGAGATGTTGGAGAAAAACCTGAACATCAAGGTGAAAGTCTCCTCTGCGGACTGGGCGGTCTTCTATGACGCGGTTCAGAATGGGGACTACGATCTGGCAGCCATGGGCTGGAGCGCCGATTACCTGAATCCGATGAGCTTCCTGCCACTCTTCTATACGAATGATGTCAGCAACAACGTCTTCTACTCCAACAGAGATTATGATACGACAGTTGACCTGATCCGGGTCCAGAAGGATCC
>CADBUA010000303.1 GCA_902797665.1 uncultured Lachnospiraceae bacterium
CCGTACGGAGTTTCAATTAACGAGGAAGTTTGGACAGTTCGAAATCTTTTGGTTTGTAATTAGTGATATTTGAAGTGTTCATAAATAAATAGTATCCTCCCATGAGTATATTCAAACACATATAATCACTAATGTCAATGTTTTTAATTACTTAATTATTCTCCTCCTGTCGTTCCGGCTTCAAATGAAAGTTTTAAAGGACTTTCGAGAGGAAGTCCTGAAGACGCGGGTTTTTCGGGTGCTCGAAAAACTCTTCCGGGCTGTTCTCTTCGGCCACAATGCCCTCATCAATGAAGAGGACGCGGGAGCCCACCTCCCGGGCGAATCCCATCTCGTGTGTGACAACCACCATGGTCATGCCGATATGGGCTAGTTCCTTCATGATGGCCAGAACCTCCCCGACCATTTCCGGGTCCAGCGCACTGGTCGGCTCATCAAAGAGCATGACATCCGGATTCATGGCCAAAGCGCGGGCGATGGCCACGCGCTGCTGCTGTCCGCCGGAGAGCTGGGAGGGGTAGCTGTCCGCCTTCTCCGGAAGTCCGATCCTGAGAAGGAGCTCTGCCGCCTTCTGATCCGCCTCCTCCTGGCTCATCTTCTTCAGTTTGACCGGAGCCAGTGTAATGTTCTGCCGGACGGTCTTCAGCGGGAAAAGATTGAACTGCTGAAAGACCATCCCCATCTTCTGCCGGATCCGATCCACGTCCGCCCTGGGGTCAGTGATGGTCTCCCCCTCAAAGATGACCTCCCCGCCTGTAGGCGCCTCCAGAAGATTCAGGCAGCGGAGAAAGGTCGACTTCCCGGAACCGGAGGGGCCCAGGACGACAACTTTCTCCCCCTTTCGGATCTCCGTGCTGATCCCCTTCAGAACCTTGTGATCCCCGAAGCTCTTCTGGAGATCTCTGGTGATAATCAAAGGTTTGTTCTCATTTTCTTGACTCATCATATCTTATCTCCGATCACTTTTGCCCATCTTCTTCTCAAACACCGACATCAGCTTCGAAAGTCCCAGGGTCATGCCCAGGTAGATCAGGGCCGCGATCACATAGGGCGGGATCATGTCCCAGGTTCTGGATCCAACATAGCCAGCCATCTTCATCAGATCGTTGACCGCGATAACGGAGATGACGGAGGTCTCCTTGACCAGAGAGATAAACTCATTGCCCAGTGCCGGCAGAATGTTCTTGATGGCCTGGGGCAGAATGATATTGGTCATGGTCATACGGTAGGAGAGCCCCAGGGACCTGCCAGCTTCCATCTGCCCGACCGGGATTGATTCAATGCCGGCGCGAATGATCTCCGCGACATAGGCGCCGGAGTTGATTCCGCAGCAGACGGCCCCCACCACCACCGGGTTTGTATTGGGGGAAGTAAAGATCAGGTTGTAAATGATCATGATCTGGACAATCATGGGAGTTCCCCTTATGACCGTGATGTAGAACTTCGCGAAGCCGTTCAGGAAGCGGATCAGGACATTCTTCGTGTGCCGGGAGGACACCCGGACCACCGCCAGGAGAACGCCGATCGCGATACCGATCATCACGGCGAAGAGAGAGATCAGGAGGGTCATGCGAAGACCGCTCAGGTACGCCAGGTAGCGTTTCTCGGGGATCAGGGCATTGTAAAAGCCCTCCCCCACACTTTTCAGCCAAGTATTCATAAACTTCTCCACGTCAGAATATGAAAGATTCTCGTAACTGTCCAGTCCGCTTTGCGCCCTTGCTGCGCAAAGCGTGGTCATACAGTTCAAAAGCAAAGGCCGGGCGCACTTTCAATGCGGCGACAGGAGCCTGCGCCCGGCCTCATACCTGGACAGGAGCCTGCGGCTGGACAGGTACAGATTCTCATTCAGTGTCCCGTAAGCATGTGTGATATGCGTATTTCAGAATATACTTTTGTTTTTAAGGGTACCTATTATCTGTCATCTATCATCTATTATCTATTTCTGATATTTTACTGAATTATATATGTTAGTTAATTATATTTTGTATTATGTTGTCTTATACTATATTGTATTTTATTGTATTATTGTTTATGCCTATAAGATTCATACATCCGCATGATATGCGTGTGCCGGTTTTATTCTGTTCCCTTTGTCTGCCCGTACCTGTCCAGTTCGCTTTGCACACTTGCTGCGCAAATCGAACTGGACAGGTACAAAAACGGAGCTCCTGGCAAGGATAACGGAGCTCCTACATTGAAAAACGGAGCCCCTCTCATAGACACCCAGATACGGGAAAGGCTCCGATTGAAAGCGCATGCAATGCAAGTGTTGTTTATGAAAGGGCTGTCACTCCGCCTCTGTCTCAGATTCTGCCGTCTCCTCACCCGCGTGGGACGCGATGATCTCATCCATCCGGCCGCTCTCCTGAAGTTCAGCGATCACCGCGTTGACCGCCGCGGTCATCTGGTCATTGCCTTTCTGGATTGCGATCGCATAGGAGTCCTCAAAAAGGGGATCCCCTTCCAGGATCATCAGCCCATTCGTGGAGTCCACCAGTTCCTTTGCCGGCGCTTCGTCCATCACGATGCAGTCGATCTTGCCGTTCTTCAGATCCTCAGCAGCCTGCGCGAACTTCGTGTAACGCTGAACACTCTTCGGAGAAGCATTATCGGGATTGGAAACCCAGAGGTCCGCGATGTTGCCCTGCTGCACACCGATCACAAGGCCTTCCAGACTCTCACCGCTCGATTCTTCCAGGGCCGGCTTCGCGGCGTTCACAACGATCACATCCTTGGAATCCACATATTTGTCGCTGAAGTCCATGGCCTTCAGGCGGTCCTCACTGATGGAGACGCCGGCTGCGACGATATCCACCTTGCCCTGCTGCACAGCCACAAGCGCGCCGTCAAAATCCATGTTCTGGACGACAAGATTCACGCCCAGCTTTTCCGCAACAGCCTCAGCGATATCGATGTCAATGCCTTCGACATTGGCACCAACCAGATACTCATAGGGCGCAAATCCTGCCTCGGTCCCCACTGTCAGCTGACCCTTGATCACTGTTTTGACAGCCGAAAAATCAACCTCCTCCGCCAGAGCGGAAAGCGGAAATGCCGCAAGCACCGATGCCGCTGCGAGAGCTGCAATCACTTTTCTGAGTCTCATTGTTTTTTCCTCTCTTCAAGAATACCCGGGCCAGCAGAATCCATGACCCCAGTCAGGCAGCTTCACCAGACAGATAGCCCCATCGAAAACGGAGCGCGAAGCTTCTTCAAAATCCCCAAATTGAGCATTGAGCATTTAGCGGCACGAATGCGAATATCGGGGAGGCTGGCGCCTGTGCATCGCACAAAAGCCACCGTGCGGGTCCTTTCCGGACTGGTGTCATCTATTGTTCTGCTGCCCTCACTGCTCCGGCACAATTATAACAAACATCGTCCAAAACTCAAGAAGAAAACCGGATAACAACGAAAAAGCAGTCCTAAAGCAAGATGAATCAACGCTTTCATCTCTATGTTCCTTTCTGTCTCCCAATGCTTCGCGGGAGAAACCCCAGAAGCATTTCAGCTTCGTTCCAGTAATCCCCATGAGCG
>CADBUA010000304.1 GCA_902797665.1 uncultured Lachnospiraceae bacterium
AACAGGTTCCCGGAATCTGCGGCAGTGGTGGCCAGCTTGTCGCAGAGCTCGTTCTGCCGGTGCCCGTTGTGGCCCCGGACCCATTTCCAGGTGACATGGTGGATTTTTTTGGCTTCAAGAAGGCGCTTCCACAGGTCCACGTTTTTGACCGCTTCCGTTTTGTTCCGCATCCAGTTCTTCCGGAGCCAGCCATCGATCCAGTGCTGGTTGAAGGCATTGATGAGGTACTGGGAGTCGGACCAGAGCTCAACGTCGCAAGGCTTTGTCAGGGCTTCCAGCCCGGCGATGGCAGCCATCAGCTCCATGCGGTTGTTGGTCGTCTTCCGGTAGCCCTGGCTGAGTGTGCGGGTGTGGAGTACCCCTTTGGAATCGACGAATTCCAGCACCGTCCCGTAGCCGCCTGGCCCGTTGGGGTTTCCCCTGGCGGCACCGTCTGTGTAGATCGTGACATGCGTCATCTTTCCCCTCCCCATTTTGATTCTTCGTAAGCTGTCCAGTCCGCTTTGCCGCTTGTCGCCGAGCGTGATGATACAGCTCTATGTTTCCTGCCGGAGCTTTTTATGAATGGCTATTGCCTATTGGCAGAGCGCCTGGATGATCTTACGCGTTCAGGATGTCTGTCCGTTCGCCGCGGATATAGAGGCAGGCTGCTGCACAGCATGGAAGAAGCCGTGTGAGCCCTTTCTGGATGATCCGCATAAATGCCTCAGGCTCTACAGCAGATATTCGCAGGCAGGAACCTATCATAGGACAATCCAGGTCTCGGGGCAATCTCCTGGCAAAGAGAAGGCCCCGGACTTAAGCTTGATTTCAGGTGGCGAACTGGGGGCAGGCATGACCAGAAATAGCGCGTTTGATTGACTTTTCATACCCCGGTTTGTATACTATCAAGCATGCGTTTTGCGGCCGGGTATATTATTTTCCGGCTTTTTTTCCAGGATGCAGGACATTTCCTGCTTTTTATGGGATATCCCGCGTGAGCATGATGGCTTTGCCGCCTTCGACTCGGGAAGACGATGCGTGAGTAGCCGGGAAAGCTTTCCGGCTGAGAGAAAGGGTAAATGGATGGGTGTATATGAGGAACTGATCGCCCGGGGACTGCTTGCACAGTTGACGGACGAAGACAGGATCCGTGACATGATCAACAATGGGAGAGCGACTTTCTACATTGGCTTCGACCCGACTGCGGACAGCCTGCACGTGGGGCATTTCATGGCCCTGTGCCTGATGAAGCGTCTGCAGATGGCGGGAAACAAGCCAATCGCGCTCCTGGGCGGAGGCACCGGCATGGTCGGGGATCCTTCCGGAAGAACGGACTCCCGCCCGATGATGACGCCGGAAATCATTCAGCACAATTGTGACTGCTTCAGAGAGCAGATGAGCCGCTTCATCGAATTTGGGGAGGGAAAGGCACGGATTGTCAACAACGCCGACTGGCTGCTGGATCTGAATTATGTTGGGCTTCTGCGTGAGGTCGGCACCTGCTTCTCCGTCAATGAGATGCTTCGGGCTGAGTGCTACAAGCAGAGATGGGAGAAGGGCCTCACCTTCTTTGAGTTCAACTACATGATCATGCAGGCCTACGACTTCTACCAGCTGTATCAGAAGTACGACTGCAAGATGCAGTTCGGCGGCGATGACCAGTGGTCCAACATGCTGGCCGGGCGTGAACTGATCCGCAGAAAGCTCCAGAAGGATGACTCCGAAGCTATGACGATCACCCTCCTGACCAACTCCGAGGGTAAAAAGATGGGAAAGACGGCCAAAGGCGCCGTCTGGTTGGATGCCAATAAGACCTCACCCTTTGAGTTCTACCAGTACTGGCGGAACGTGGGCGATGCCGATGTCATCAAGTGCCTGAAGCTTCTGACCTTCCTGCCCCTCGAGGAGATCAGCGAGTACGAGAAGAGGCAGGGCGAGGAACTGAACGGGGTCAAGGAAGTCCTGGCCTATGAGCTGACCAAGATGATCCATGGCGAGGAGGAGGCCAAAGCCGCCCAGGACGGCGCGCGCAGGCTTTTCGCAGCGGGCGGTGCTGACACGGAGCACCTGGAGGCTGTAAAGCTTGATCCCGCTTCCTTTAAAGATGGAAAAATCGATCTCATCGGCGCGCTGTGCGCGGCAAAGCTGGTGACCAATCGGTCGGAAGGTCGGCGGGCCATTGAGCAGGGCGGTGTCATGGTGGCCGACGAGAAGGTGACGGACGTCCACGCAATCCTCGATGAGGAGAAATTGAAGTCGGGCGGAATCGTTCTCCGGCGTGGAAAGAAGAAATTTGCGAAAGTGGCGCTTTGACCCGAGGGTCCGCGCTGTTTCCGCCCGCGTGATTGCGCGGGCGGCATTCTGTGAGTTGTGAAAGGTCGTATTCGATATGGAAAAATATGGTGTGAATGAGCTTCGCAGGATGTACCTTCAGTTCTTTGAGAGCAAGGGACATCTTGTGCTGCCGAGTTTTTCCCTTGTGCCGCACAATGACAAAAGCCTTCTGCTGATCAACGCGGGGATGGCCCCGCTGAAGCCGTATTTTACCGGTGCGGAGATTCCGCCCCGGAAGAGGGTCACCACCTGCCAGAAGTGCATCCGCACCGGGGATATCGAGAACGTCGGGAAAACCGCCAGGCACGGTACCTTCTTCGAGATGCTTGGCAACTTCTCTTTTGGGGACTACTTCAAGCGTGAAGCTTTGAACTGGTCCTGGGAGTTTCTGACCGAGGTCGTCGGCCTGGATCCGGATCGCCTCTATCCGTCGGTCTACCTCGACGACGATGAGGCCTATGAGATCTGGAACAAGGAGATTGGCATTCCGGCGGAGCGGATTTACAAGTTTGGCAAGGAGGACAACTTCTGGGAGCACGGCGCAGGCCCCTGCGGTCCCTGCTCTGAGATCTACTATGACCGCGGCGAGAAGTATGGCTGCGGGAAGCCGGACTGCGCCCCAGGCTGTGACTGCGACCGCTATATGGAGGTCTGGAACGACGTCTTCACCCAGTTCGAGAATGACGGCAACGGGAACTACACCACGCTGAAGCAGAAGAACATCGATACCGGCATGGGCCTGGAGCGTCTGGCAGTGGCCTGCCAGGATGTGGACTCCATGTTCGATATTGACACCCTGGTCGCCCTGCGCGACAAGGTCTGCGAGATGGCAGGGACCAGCTATCACGCGGACGAGAAGAAGGATGTCTCGATCCGCCGGATTGTGGACCATATCCGTTCTGCGACTTTCATGATCTCCGATGGGATCATGCCGACCAATGAGGGACGCGGCTATGTTCTCCGCCGTCTGACCCGCGGCGCTGCCCGCCATGGCAGGCTCCTGGGCATCGATCATGCCTTCCTGAGCAAGCTTTCCGGGACAGTCATTGAGACCTCCAAGGATGGGTATCCGGAGCTTTGGGAGAAGAAGGAGTTCATCTTCAAGGTGCTGGCTCAGGAGGAAGACAACTTCGACCGCACCATCGACCAGGGACTCTCGATCCTGACGGATCTCGAGCGGAAGATGGAGAGCGCAGGGACGAAGACGCTGGACGGCCATGATGCCTTCACACTCTATGATACCTATGGCTTCCCGCTGGATCTGACAAAGGAGATCCTGGAGGAGAAGGGCTATTCTGTGGACCAGAAGGTCTTTGACGAATGCATGCAGGAGCAGCGCGAGCGCGCCCGCAATGCCAGGGCCAAGACCAACTATATGGGTGCGGACGCGACGGTCTACGACCAGATTCCGGTGGATGTCACTTCCAGCTTTGACGGTTATGATCATCTGACGGACAGATCCAGGATCACTGTCATGACCACCGAGACGGATCTCACAGAGGCTTTGACTGACGGGCAGAAGGGCACGATCATCTGTGAGGTCACTCCCTTCTATGGGACCATGGGCGGCCAGGCAGGCGACATCGGAACGATCAGCGGCCCGGAGGGGCTTTTCCGCGTGGAGGATACCATCCATCTTCGGGGCGGCAGGATTGGCCATGTCGGTACCGTCATCAAGGGGATGCTGAAGGTTTGCGATGAGGTCACACTTACGGTCGACGCCAGCGCGCGGAGAAATACAGCCCGCAACCACTCAGCGACTCATCTTCTTCAGAAAGCACTGAAGATGGTCCTGGGCGCGCATGTCGAGCAGAAGGGCTCCTTTGTGGATCCTCACAGGCTCCGCTTTGACTTCTCCCACTTCCAGCCTCTGAGCGCGGAAGAGATTCAGAAGGTGGAGGAGCTGGTGAACCAGGAGATCGGAGAAGACCTTGCGGTTGAGACCGATATCATGTCCCTGGATGACGCAAAGAAAACCGGGGCGATGGCCCTCTTCGATGAGAAGTACGGAGATATGGTTCGTGTTGTCTCCATGGGAGAGTTCTCCAGGGAGCTCTGTGGCGGAACCCATGTGAAGAACACCGGGGATATTAAAAACTTCAAGATCCTCACCGAGACCGGCATTGCGGCAGGTGTCAGGAGAATCGAAGCTTTGACCGGTGAAAATGTCATCCGCCATTATGAGGAAGAAGAACGGGAGCTTACCGAAGCGACTCAGCTTCTGAAGACGACGCCGGGTGGTCTTTTGGATAAGATCAGGGCCCTGCAGGCGGAGCTGAAGGAAGCCCACAGCGAGATCGAGTCTCTGAAGAGTGAGGCTGCCAAAAACGCGCTTGGCGATGTCATGGGGAATGTCCAGGAGATCAACGGAGTCAAGTTCCTGGCCTCGAAGGTGGAGGGCGTTGACGCCGGCAGTCTTCGGGAACTGGGAGATTCCCTGAAGGAGAAGCTCGGTGAGGGCGTGGTCCTTCTGGCATCGGTCGAGGAAGGCAAGGTCCAGCTGATGGCCACCGTCACGGATGGCGTGATCAAGAAGGGCGCCCACGCGGGCAACCTGATCCGCGGCATCGCAAAGATGGTTGGCGGAGGCGGCGGCGGCCGTCCCAACATGGCCATGGCAGGCGGCAAGAACCCGCTGGGAATCGACGATGCGCTGGCTGAGGCGGTGAAGGTCCTGAAGGGACAGATTCAATAATCACGCGCGTCAGGCAACGCTCATCGATCAGGGATCTTCAGAAAAAGGAGATTAAGAAGGGAGTCTGAAGGACTCCCTTCTTTTATCCACACTCCACACAATCTCCACGCGCCCATGTGTCCAGTCAGCAGTTTTGCCCTTTGCTCCTGCTTCTTTGAAAATCAACACGCTGATCTTCTCTGACGACGAGAAGCGAAGAGGCAAATAGACCTTAATTTAGCTTCTAAAGAGTAGTATTGAGGCCGTCTGAACGAAGAGAGGCTTTCGATGGCAGATTGAAAGAATGGCTTCTGAAAGATATCTGATTAATACTGTACAGGCGGCTGCGAAGAGTGGCCAAAGGGCCGGAAAAAAGTGTTGACGCTGTCGTTTGACGGGTGATATAATTACTTTCGTGCAGAAATTGCCCAGACAGTTGGGTGTGCGAAAGTAATGCACAATTCACAGCTGGAGGGAGGTTGAAGGAAGAGGAATGTCTAATATAATCGTTCGTGAGAATGAGTCTCTGGACAGTGCACTTCGCCGCTTCAAAAGAAGCTGTGCAAAGGCTGGAATCCAGCAGGAGATTCGCAAGAGAGAGCATTATGAGAAGCCGTCTGTAAGACGTAAGAAGAAGTCTGAAGCGGCTCGGAAGCGCAAGTACAACTAAGTACATGGATCGCTGATGATCCCCCGGCCTTGAAAGGCCGGGGGTTTTCTTTTATACTTTAGCGCGCAGCCCGGATTTTCGCATTTCTATGGATGGAGCGATATGGGAGAGCTGAAGCGCACATACTATCAAATCCGCATTGCAGGGAGATATGGACTCCTGAGACCCTTTTCCCTGGCGGTCCTGGCGGACCTGCATAACCGGGCCTACCATGTCAGCATGGACCTTCTGATTTCGGCGATTCTGGAGGAGAAGGTCTCCGCCATTCTCTCGGCGGGTGATCTGGTGCTGGCCAAGGCGGGAGTCTCCTGCTATGACGAGGCGCTGCGGCTTCTTGACATCCTTTCGAAAGAATATCCCATCTATCTGGTAAACGGAAATCATGAGACGAGGATGGCCGGAAAACGTTATCGAGAGAACTACAGCCGCTATCAGAGCGCTCTGGAGAAGCTCGGTGTCATCGCCCTGAATAATCAGCATATTTCCTGCTCCATCGAGGGGATGCCCCTCGGCATCTATGGGCTGGAGATCCCGAAAGCCTGCTACCAGGGAAAAGAGGACCTGACGGCGGATTCTCTGCGAAAGGCTTTGGGGGAACGCTCTTCTGATGAGTATACGATCCTTCTGGCCCATCATCCGAAGTTTTTCGAAGCCTACGCGGACTGGGGCGCGGATCTGACACTGGCGGGGCATCTGCATGGCGGAATTGTGCGCCTCCCGAAGCTTGGGGGACTGGTTTCCCCGGATTTCACCCTTTTCCCGCACTATGACAGGGGCATGTTTGAAAGGAGCGGGAAGCGGATGCTGGTGAGCGCGGGACTTGGGACCCACACGATCCCCGTCCGGATCAACAACCCGGCGGAGCTGGTGATTCTGGAGTTTGCCCCGGAGGATTGAGATGGCGATTGAGGTAAAGCTTCAGGCTTTTGAAGGGCCGCTGGACCTGCTCCTCCATCTGATTGACAAGAATAAGGTCAGTATCTATGACATCCCGATCTCTCTGATCACGGAGCAGTACCTGCAATATCTTTCAAAGCTGAAGGAGCAGCTGGAGGAGCTCGACACGATGAGCGAGTTCCTGGTGATGGCTGCCACCCTGCTCAGCATCAAATCCCGAATGCTGCTTCCGAAAAAGACGGAGGAAGAGGGCGGGGAGGAGGAAGATCCCCGGGAGGAGCTGGTTAGACAGCTCCTGGAATATAAAACCTACAAGTTTATGTCCTCTGAGCTCCGGGAGATGGAAGATCAGGCCGGGGGTGTCTGGTACCGGTCAAAGTCTCTGCCCCGGGAGGTGTCGTCTTACCGGCCGAAGGTGGATCCGGATGAGATTCTGGATCAGGCGGGGGTGACCCTGCCAGGCCTTTACAAGATCTTTCAGGAGGTCATGCGTCGCCGGGAGGATCTGAAGGATCCGATTCGCTCCGGTTTTGGGAAGATTGAGCGCGAGGAGGTTGACACCCGGGAGACCATGCGCTTCGTCGAGCAGTACATCATGAGCATGAAAAAGTGCACCTTTCGGAGCCTTCTTGGCCTTCGGAATGGAAAAATGTTCACGGTTGTCTCTTTTCTGACCATTCTGGAGCTCATGAAGATCGGGCATATCTCCGTTCTGCAGGAGGAAACCTTTGGCGAGATCACCATTGAGGCCAGAGATCCTTCTGAGTGGAATGAAGAGTCTCTGCCGGAGGATGAGTGGGCAGAGGCATCGGAGCGGGGACCTGAGGAAAATCAGGAGGATCCGGAGAATCAGGAAGCGCAGGAGCGCTCGGAGGGCATGAAAGATTCAGGGGAGCCTTTCTCCGGGAAATAAGG
>CADBUA010000305.1 GCA_902797665.1 uncultured Lachnospiraceae bacterium
GTACCGCTGTCTTTCTTCAGAGAGGAAGAGGGGCTTTACTCTATGGGAGAAGTCAGGATCCGGGAGGCTGTCCTTCTCTTCAATAAGGGCACAGAACTGACACCTGAGAAGACCATTGAGTACTTTATCTGAGGACGCTCAGGGAAAAGGATGTCCCACCCGGCATTCAGAGCCGTTCATGGGGCTTCAGGGGAGATTCAGGAGCTTTCAGGGGATTCATGGGGGATTCAGAGGCCGCAGAGGCCTCTGAATCCTTTATTTGACTCCTGATACATACGACGTCATACCGATCGAGAGCGTTCCTTTTCATGTTCAGATATGTTAGGATAAATGGTAACTGTCCAGTCCGCTTTGCACACTTGCTGCGCGAAGCGTGGTAAAACAGAGAAAAAGCAAAGGCCAGGCGTACATCCCATGGAGGCGCAGGAGACCGCGCCCGGTCTGTGCCTGGAAAGGAGCTTACGACAGGACAGGCGCGAAAATGGAATGCCACGAAGAGGGTAAAATGGAGCTGTTTGGACTAAGACAACCGGCGAAGCGGGAGATCAGGAAGCTAGTGGATCAGAATCGGGAGGAGCAGAGAGAACTCGCTGAGATCTCCGCGTTCTGCTCTCAGCTTCCGGGAAAACTGAAATCTGGGCTCTTGGGAATCTATGATGCCCGCTTTCAGGCCCTGCTCTCCGAGATGGAGCTGACTGAGTGCCGCGGGGATCTGACGGATCAGGCGATTTGGGAGCTCACAGGAGAAGGCTTTTCCACGATGGGGGAGGCTGTATGCCGGGATCCGCTTCACCCGGAAGTGCAGGCCTTTTTGGGCAGGCTTCTTGGCCTCTTCACCATCAACCTGGATCCCAGAAGTCCAGAGGCATTTGAGATCCTGAGCGCAATCCTGAACCAGAGAGAATTAGCTGCCCATCATGCAGAAGAAGAGGCAGAGCGCTTTCAGAAAGGACTTCTTTGCCTGACGCCTTCTGACCTGAAAAAGCTGAGTTCCCGCCTGAGATGGTTCATCACGCCCTCGGAGGAGAAGAAGCGGATCCTGAAGTGCTTTTTCACAGTCTCTGAGCAGCAGAGAGAGGATGAAGGGAAGATTTCAGCCCTCTACGGGCGTTTTCGGAAAATCACTGCGGAGAATACCCCTGAAAAGGCAGGGGCCGTTTTTTTGGAGAATCCGGAGCCCTTCTATGCGGCCATGAGACAGGTGGACGCTGAGATCCGGCAGAACCTGTATAGAGCGTTCACAAGAGGCCTCATCGGCTGGGAGAAGGAGCAAGGGGCGCCTGATGACATTCCGGATGGATCCTCCGGCTCTTTGGCTGCCTTAGAGGGACTTACCAGAAGACACGCGGAGAGCGATGGAAGCCTTTCTGAACTTCCATCGTCGCTTCTCTATGGGACAGATTTTGAGAAGGCCCACGTGATCCTTGTCGACAAGCCCGATCTGGAGGAGGCTGCGGGCAGGGTCAGAAAAGCCCGGCAGCTGCTTCGGGAGGGAAAGAAGCTCCGTCTTGATGACCAGGAATTCAACCAGGAAGCGGTCAGAAAAGCGGTCGCAGCCTGCCTGGCTCCGGAGATTGGGGAAAAGCTGGACCGGATGGATCTCTCAGAGCTCAATCGGAGAAAGAACGGGATCAGGCTTTCTCCACTGAAGAATGCGGGGATTCGGACCTTGGGGGAGCTGGATCGAAGAGGTGCTGAGTTTCTTCGAAAGCTGGATGGCATCGGGGAGGAGTCGATCTCCCGGATTCAGGATGCCCTGGAGCAGATCAAAAGGGAGGTGGGGGAGACCGCCCGCCTCCACCTGAACGCGGATCATCAGACCCGGGAAAACACCGATCTTCTGAGGAAGCTATATCTGTACCAGAAGACAGAGACGGTCCGGGACGATCTGCGCAGCCTGAAGGAGATCCTGGCACCCTTGCCGGCTCTGCTTCTTTCAGGCGAGTGCGCCGGCTTTGGCAGCTGGAGTTTCCGTCTTCTGTCACCGGAGATGCAGGAGGAGTCCATCAGGGCCTATAGGACCCTCACAGACTTTCTGGGTTCAGATCTTTCGGAAAAAATCCCGGAGATCAAACAAGCACTTGCCGCGCTCCATCCTGCGCTCCCCTCTGAGGAGACGGTATGGGCGGATTTCTCAGCGCACACCCCGGAGTATTTCCTTCTTCTCGAGCGTCTTGTTCCGGATCTTGCCCGCAAAGAGGAGGAGAGTGGTCTCTCCCCGGAGCTGGTCCGGGAGATCGAAAAGATCCCGATCGCACTGCCCTCACTTCGCTGCAGCCTCTACAGCTACCAGCGCTTTGCGGTGCAGTACATCCTCCATCAGGGAAATGTTCTTCTCGGCGATGAGATGGGGCTTGGGAAGACCATCGAGGCCATCGGGGCGATGGCGGTGCTTTCAGAACGGGGGGAGAAGCGCCATCTGGTGGTCTGCCCGCTGAGTGTCCTGATCAACTGGAAGCGGGAAATCCAGGACAAAAGCTCACTGAAGCACATGATCCTGCGGGGGGAGGGTTTGCAGAAAGCCCTTGATCTTTGGCTGAATGAAGGCGGCGCGGCGATCACAAGCTATGAGACCCTGCAGAAGATCAGGATCCCGGAGAGCACAAGGATCGATCTTCTGGTGGTGGATGAAGCACATTATGTGAAAAATCCGTCGGCGCAGCGGACCCAGGCTGTGGCGAGGGTCCGGGAGCGCTCTTCCCGTATCCTCTACATGTCCGGAACACCCCTGGAGAACCGGGTGGGGGAGATGACCTACCTCATCAGCTGCCTGAGGCCGGAGATCGCTGATGAGATCACAAAGGAGGAGGGGAAGGGCTTTGCCACCGTGGAGAAGTTCCGGAGGATGATTGCCCCGGTCTACCTCAGGAGAACCCGGGAGAAGGTTTCCAGGGAACTTCCGGATCTCATCGATGAGATCGCCTGGTGCGGGCTGGAGGGGGATGAAGAGCGGCTTTACCGGGCATCCGTGCTTTCCCATCAGTTCATGTCCATGCGGCAGATCTCCTTTAATGTTTCAAATCCTCAGAAATCCTCCAAGGGAAGGCAGCTTCTGGAGATCTGCGAGGACGCCAGGCAGTCCGGCCGCAGGGTTCTGGTCTTTTCCTTCTTCAAGGATACACTTCGCAAGGTGCAGCAGCTGCTGGGAGATGCCTTCCTGGGGATGATCGACGGGTCGGTACCCCCGGAGGAGCGCCAGAGGCTGATCGACGATTTCGGGAAGGCAGGACCGGGGACGGTGCTTGCTGCCCAGATCAACGCTGGCGGAACCGGTCTCAATATCCAGGCCGCAAGTGTCGTCATCCTCTGCGAGCCGCAGATGAAGCCTTCCATCGAGAACCAGGCGATCTCCCGGGCTTACCGGACCGGTCAGTCCAGGAATGTTTTAGTCTACCGGCTCATGTGTGAGAACACAGTGGACGAGAAGATCTACCATCTTCTCAAGCAGAAGCAGGACCTCTTTGAGCAGTATGCAGGAAAGTCAGAAGCCGGGGAGGCTTCCATCAGCATGGGGCTGCAGGAGAACATCATCAAGGAGGAGATCAGGAGGCTGTCAGAGCCGGCGGATGCTCACGGAAAGACAGCTGTCAATAATGTCATATAGATACTATCTGAATGGCAGATATAAAGACAACTGTCCAGTCCACTTTGCGCGGTCCGCGTTGAGCGTGAGAAGGCATATATACATAAATTCCGGAGAAAATGAGATTTCTCATTTTGAGATCTCATGACTCCAAAAATAGACAAACCTCCAGAAACCGCGGAAAC
>CADBUA010000306.1 GCA_902797665.1 uncultured Lachnospiraceae bacterium
AGGCTGGATGACTACTGCCGGGAGGCTTTCTATGAGCCCCTTGGTCTTCGGCATACCTGCTTCAACCCTCTGGAGCATGGCTATCAGAAAGCGGACTGCGCCGCCACGGAGATCCACGGAAACACCCGGCAGGGGCAGATTTCCTTTGAAAACATCCGGACAGACACCCTCCAGGGCCAGGTCCACGATGAAAATGCTTTCTATACCATGCAGGGCATCTCAGGCCATGCCGGGCTTTTCTCCAATGCCGGGGATCTCGCGGTTCTGGCCCAGATCCTTGTCAACCGGGGCGGTTATGGAAGACATCGTTTCTTCGACGCTGATACGCTGGATCAGTTCCTGAAACCCAAAAACGCGGATCCATCTTTTGGCCTTGGCTGGCGGAGAAAGGCGGAGGATGGGTACACAGAGATGTTTTCCTCCCTGTGTGACAGCCAGACGGTCGGTCATAGCGGCTGGACCGGAACCCTCACGCTGATTGATCCGATTCAGCATGTGGTCTTTATTCTTCTGACCAGCAGCAGGAACACCCCGCTGCTGAACCCGGAGGCGGACGTCAATGACTTTGCGGGCTGCCATTTCCTCATCAGCCGGTATGGGGTCGCGTCGACGCTGGTTTTTGCGTCCGAAAGGTCCAGCCGCTGTGAGAACAGCGCCTATCTGGCGGATCTCATCCGGGCAAAGCTGTCACTGATTCAGACAGATCCAGGATCAGACAGCAGCTATGACCGGGCAGATCTTTTCGCGCTTCTCTCCGCGGCCAGGGAACGGCAGTCAGACGCTGCCATCCTGGGTCTGAAGAAGTCCGGTGTCTGGGACAGGGCAGTGAAAGAGACAGCATTCTGCGGAAGCAGAAATGGATTCAGAGAAGAGAAGTGAAGAGAATAGAATATCAGGAACTGCCCAGTCAGCTATGCGCACCTGCTGCGCAAAACGTGGCACAGAAAAGCAAAAGCAAAGACCGGATGCCTGTTCCATGCGGGACCTGGAGAGAGCGCCCGGTTTCGAGCCTTTCCAGGAGCCTTCGGCTGGACAGCTTCGAATGTCTTGCAGTACCTGGAGAATGGGACAGTCTTATTCGTGATACGGTACGATTCGTTTTTCCGAAAGCCTTATTCAGGCAGCTGTCCAGATATCCCGTCCAAGTATCTCCTGGGAAGGCCGTTTCAGTTGATGCGCTGTGAATGCTTTCTTTCATTGAGGATGCCGCATGGATCTGTGCGTTGCCATCTGCCATTTTCCGAAATCCGTAATGGATGAGAAGAGAGGCGACGAAAATCAGAATGATTCGAAATGATTTCCACAGGCATCGGTTTACTGCCTGCCTTCTGAATTCCCTGGCCAGTTCTTTCTTGCATGGCCAGGTTTTTCTATGTCCAGTTGCAACTGCCTGGGAGCTGCGAGGCGGATATCGTCGTATTCTGTAGAGACCGGAATAGGATTTTCGCGGGACAAAGGGCCTGCATTTCGACGCAGGAGGGCTCTGAGTGTCAAATACGATCTGGAAGAGGCAGATCATGAATTCACTTTATCTGATGGATAAATGAAAAGGACTGGCATATAGAGCAGAAATCAGAAGGTTAGTCAGTATAGATACAACCTATCGCCCGTCATTGGATAAGTCTATATGCACAAGGATAGATATCCCATTGACTTAGTAGGAAAGTTTCAATATCATTGTCCCATCTTGCGTAAGTCCTACTATGGCATAAGCTCTGGGAGGACCAACATAGACAGGAGGAAGGATTGTGAAGGGTGGATTAAAAAGAACAGTAGCAGCGCTCATTG
Organism: uncultured Lachnospiraceae bacterium; assembly: GCA_902797665.1. Taxonomy (GTDB): domain Bacteria; phylum Bacillota; class Clostridia; order Lachnospirales; family Lachnospiraceae; genus Porcincola. The sequence goes on from CADBUA010000306.1 coordinate 1,789, forward strand.
GCGCTTCGATGCTGCTTTCGCTGACGGCAGGGAATGCGGTGATCTATGCTGGAGAGACAGAGGCAGAGCTTCAGGCAGTGGAGCTTGACTAAGGAAGCTTTTGATGAGCTGATCGCTTCCGGCCCGTTGGCAGATGATGCTGAAATTGAGGCCAGTGAATGGGCATCCAGCGTGAAGAAAGCGGGAACGCTTAGAATCGGCGGAACGCGCACTTCTTTCCTCTTCAGCCAGCTGGATGAGACGGATGGGAAGGTTCGCGGCTTTGACGCAGGACTGTACCTGCTGCTGACAAACTATATCCTCGGGGACGCGTACAGCTATGCGTTCACACAGGTTGACTCCAGCACGCGTGAGTCTGTGCTGCAGAGTGACCAGGTTGATGCGGTCTTTGCAACCTATTCCATCACGGAAGCCAGGCAGAAGGTGATCTCGTTTGCAGGCCCCTATTACACCTCCAGACAGGCTGTGCTGGTGAAGGCGGGCAATACGGAGATCAAGGGTGTGGATGATCTGGCGGACCGCATTGTGGCCACACAGAGCGGCTCCACCGGGCCGGATATCCTGGCGGAATTCGCGCCGGATGCCGTCATTCAGGAATTCCAGGATGACATCACCGCGAGAACCGCCCTCGAACAGGGAAGAGTTGACGCGTACGTGACAGATTACACTCTGCTTCTGAACGCGATGGTCAAGAGCCCGGGCGTCTACGAGATCGCCGGTGATGTCTTCGGACCGGAAGACAATTATGGAATCGGCCTTCCGCTGGATTCTGACGGCGTGGCGTTCGTCAATGTCTTCCTCAGAAAGCTGATCGATGAAGGGATCTGGGAGCAGCTCTGGCAGATCAGCCTCGGCGACAGGACCGGCATCAAGGAAGCTCCGGAAGCACCGTCTGTCGCTGAGTGAGGGGATCGCCGGAAGGAGCATATCTGCGAAACAAGCGGCGCGAGCGGGCATCAGCCAGCGTGAGAGTCCCGGCAGATTCTGACGCTTCCGGGTATAAAGACGATCAAGGCGGAAGGAAGGAAACGCCTGAAAATACCTGAGCCTTAACATGCCTGAGAGCGAGGATGGACTTCTGGGCTGTCCGTTTCCGGGTTTTCAGGACGTTTGGACCATTTTCGGGCATTTTCGCATAATGATCAGAGCTTTTGTTCGCAGAGGCATTTGCCTCTGCGAATCTGTATCTTCCCATCTGCGAGGTTTTTCATGAGTATATCGGAACTTTTGACGGAATACGGAGACAAGTATGTCCAGGCACTGTTTACAACCTGGCAGCTGACAGCTGTCTCCTTTCTTTTGGCTCTTTTGATTGGAATCGTCATCACGGTCATGCGCATCTCCCCGGTCCTGCCCCTCCGGATGGCCGCGGACTTTTATGTGCAGATCTTCCGGAACATTCCCGGAGCAGCGCTTCTGATTCTTCTGGTATATGCCCTGCCTTATCTGAATGTCGTTCTGTCCTACTATATGTGCGTCCTGATCGCGACAACTCTGATCCCCTCCGCTTTCTGTTCGGAGTATCTGATCGCGGGCATGAATACCATCGGGCCCGGTCAGATCGAAGCTGCCAGGTCCCTGGGCATGACCTTTCTGCAGATCATCAGAAATGTGATTCTTCCGCAGGCCGTTCGCTCCAGCGTCCTCCCGATGACCAACCTTCTGGTGGCTACGATGCTGACGACGGCACTGGCCTCCCAGGTCCCGCTGAACCCCAGGGACCTGACCGGAATTGTGTCTTATATCAACACCCATGCGGTAGGAGGGGTGACAGCATTTGTCATATCCGCCGCCCTCTATGCGGGCACAGCGGTGCTGATCGGACAGCTGGGCAGCCTGCTTGACCGTAAAGTGAGGATCCTGAGATGATGAGAGAAGAGAATAAGCGGGGAAGTCGGACAACATCCATCATCGATGTGCTGTATGAAGCCCCGGGGCCAAAGGCGAGGCGGAAAATCCGGGCAGCGACGATTGTCTCGATGGCAGTGCTCCTCTGCCTTCTCGTCCTGATCATCCTTCAGTTTTATAAAAACGGGCAGCTGGATCCCAGGTACTGGTCCATCTTCCTGAGAAAGACCACCTGGACCTTCCTCGGGGAGGGCCTTCTGGGGACGGTCAAGGCGGCGCTGGGAGCCAGTCTGGTCTCTTTTGGCATCGCGATGCTGCTCATGCTGTGGAGGATCAGTTCCCGGAAGATTCTGAGGGGGATCTCCGTGACATTGATCGAGTTTACCCGGGGCATCCCAACGCTGCTGTTCATCTACTTCTTCTTTCTTTTGGCGCCTCAGTTTGGACTGAAGCTGCCTGCCTACTGGAAGATCACACTGCCGGTCGCCATCTCCGCCTGCGGCGTTGTGGCGGAAGTGCTCCGGTCCGGGGTTCAGTCTGTCCCCCGGGGACAGTGGGAGGCAGCGATGTCGCTGGGAATGAGATGGGGGAGCATGTTTTTCAAGGTGATCTTCCCCCAGGCCTTTCGCTATGTGATCCCTGCCCTGATCTCAGAGATCGTCATTGTCCTGAAGGACACGACCTTTGCCTATGTGGTCAATTACGCGGACATGATGCAGAACGCGCGGGTTCTGATCAGCAATTATGACGCCCTGCTCTCCGTGCACCTGGTCGTAGCAGTGATCTACATCCTGATCAACTATGTGCTGAATAAGATCTCTGTCGCTGCGGCAGATGGCAGGAATGGGAAGGGGAAGAGATAAGAGATGAAGCAGACACAAAATGAGAGCCATACAGCAGTCATTGAGCTGAGACATGTGGACAAATTCTTTGGGAGTCTCCATGTGCTGAAGGATATCAGCCTGTCCGTGCAAAAGGGAGAGGTGCTTGTGATCATCGGCCCCTCCGGCTCGGGAAAGTCGACCCTCTGCCGCACGATCAACCGTCTGGAGGGAATCGACGCCGGGGAGATCATCATCGACGGAGTCCCGATGCCCGAGGAGGGAAAGGAGCTGGCGAACCTGCGCGCGCAGATCGGCATGGTCTTTCAGTCCTTCAACCTCTTTTCTCACCGGACGATCCTGGACAACGTCTGCCTCGCGCCCATGGACGTTTTAAAAGTGCCCAGAAAGGAAGCCCGGGAGAAGGCGCTCAGCCTTCTGGAGCGGGTGGGGGTCCAGGACCAGGCGCATAAAGTACCGGCCCAGCTGTCCGGAGGGCAGCAGCAGCGGGTGGCGATCGCCAGGGCACTGGCCATGAATCCCAAAGCGATCCTCTTTGATGAGCCCACCAGCGCCCTGGATCCGGAGATGATCGGGGAGGTGCTGGATGTCATGACTGAGCTTGCGCGGGAGGGCATGACCATGGTGATCGTGACCCATGAGATGAATTTCGCGAAGAATGTCGCGGACCGTGTGATCTTCATGGATGCGGGGAGCATCCTGGAAGAGGGAAAACCGGAGGACTTCTTCGCCGCGCCGAAGACGCAGAGAGCCAGGGACTTCCTGGGGAAGCTGTAGAAGGACATGGTCCTTTCATGAAAGACGGGAAAGACCCAGGAAAGGTTCTGAGAAAGCAGCTTACAGATCTTTGCTCCTCCTGAAAGTGTCAGAAAAGCTGGAATCGAGGCGGAATCATGAGACCGAAAATCGCGATATGCATCTTAAATCAAAACCCTGCCAACTATGTAAACGCTGTTCTTCGGGCCGGGGGTGAGCCTGTGGTCATCGGAAGACCGCTGACCGGGAAGAGTCCCTTTCCACTGATTCATGATGCCCTTCAGGATTATCGGATCGATCCGGAACTCCCGGAGGATGAGATGGAGTTTGACGGACTCATTCTTCCCGGGGGCGCTGATCTGAACCCCTTATGCTACGGGAGGCAGGACTGGTGCTGCCACGGGGTATGTGATCAGCTGGATCAGCTGGATTTTCACTGCCTGAGGCACTTTGTCGAGAGGGGAAAGCCTGTGATGGGAATCTGCCGGGGCCTTCAGGTCATCAATGTATACTTCGGCGGAGATCTCTATCAGGATATCGGCCGGAAACTGAGGCCTTCCCACAGGGGAAGCATTGAGGCGGATCAGCACCATCCTGGCCATGCGGAAAAAGGAAGTTTTCTCTACGGCATTTATGGAGAGGACATGCTGATCAACAGCAATCATCATCAGGCAATCCGCCATATCGCGGAAAGTCTGAAGGTTGTGCAGAGAGCCCCGGACGGGATTGTGGAGGCTGTTGAGAACCAGGATCAGTCTATTGTCGCGGTGCAGTGGCATCCGGAGCGCTTGTTCCAGAAAGAGGGACCCTGGGTGGATGGAGGGGAACTGTTCTCCTGGTTTGTGAACCGATGCAGGGATCAGCGCAGATTGAGTGTTGATACGCGCATCTAAGAGAATCTGCCGCGTATCGCCGCTCG
>CADBUA010000307.1 GCA_902797665.1 uncultured Lachnospiraceae bacterium
GATACAGTACAGACAGATGCGCTTCGAACACATCAAATCATATGTTATATTTGATATAGCAGACAATACGACCATAAGCTATACATAACATAAGCTGCATAAATTAGTTTATACAGCATAAGCTATATAATGTAAATTATATGGCATATTATATTATACATTTGATATATTGAACGTGCTGTGTGATGCATCGTAAATGATATCTGGCACCTGGAATACAGATGCAATTTTGGACGTGCATGATCTCAACTCGGATTTGTCATGCGCGGAGCTGAGATCCCCCTGTAAGGTGGGCAGCGAAATGCCTTGCAAAGAGAAGAAGTGCCAAGTGCCCATCTTGTGGGGTCTGATTGAAAGCTGGAGGAGAGAAAACTGGCGGTCAGAAATATTGTATTTGATATCAGTGGAGTCCTGGCGGATTATGACGTGAAGGGCTTTTTGTCACAGAAAGGTTTTGACGGCCCTATGATCCGGAGAATCGTACAGGCATCCATGATGAGCCCCTACTGGGCTCAATTTGAGCGCGGAGAACTCACGGAGGAAGAGACGCTCCAGGGCTTTATCAGTCTGGATCCGGAGATCGCGGAGGAGATTCGGAGAGCCTATGGCAGCGTCGCGGGGATGCTCACGGTCCGTGACTACGCGATTCCTTTGCTTGAGAGCCTGAAGGCGCAGGGACTTCAGCTTTACTATCTCTCGAACTATTCAAAGAAAGCGTATGACGAGTGTGGAGAATCCTTGTCCTTTATGCCCTGCATGGACGGGGGCCTGGTCTCTTTCCGGGTTGGGATGACGAAGCCGGATCCGGAGATGTTCCGGCTGCTTCTTGAGAAATATCAGCTGGATCCGGCGGACTGCCTCTTTGTCGATGACTCCCCTGAAAATGTGGAGGCGGCTCAAAGCCTTGGCTTTCAGGGATTCATCTTTACGTCAAAGGATGACCTGATCAGGCTTCTGAAAGAGCAGGGAATCAGGCTTTGACAGGATCTGGCTTCTTCTGACCCTGCGGGGAAGACCCCGCAGCGGGAATTCCAGAAACGGAGGAAACGGATCCTGCAGATCCCTGGATTTCTCTGGGAAGGTTATATGAACTGTCCAGTCCGCCTTGGCAGCTTGCCGCCGAGCGTGGTAATCGAGTTCACAGGCAGAAGCCGGTACAGAATGAAAAGAGCCTGCCTTCAGATCAGCCCTTTCACTGGATAGCGCAGGTTCAGGATTTGCTTTCGGACTGCCTCCAGCTCCAACGGCTTGAGCATAAAGCCGCATGCACCGGTGTCCCACGCATCGAAGGAATATTCCTTGTAATTGGTGAGATAAATCACGTTTGTACGCGGGCGAATCTTCAGCAGCTCCCGGCACAGGTCAAGGCCGTTGTCTCTTCCAAGCACGATATCTAGAAAGAGCAGTGCTACCGGGTTCTCATGGACATAATTCAAGACTTCCGGCCGACTTGAGAAGCCAACTACGTTCGCGCCCGGCAGCCCCTGCCGCAGGATGGGAAGCCCACCCTTCAGGATGATTGGGCAATCGTCCACCAAGAGGACGTTAGGAACCTCGTCAGAATCCCCTGCGGCTGTAAACAGCGCTGCAACGTCCGCGCCCAGGACTTCGGCCAGGAGTGAAACGATCCCCACGTCGGGCATGCGGCGCCCTCCCTCCCAGTTTGCAACGCTGGTGCGGCTGACGTGCAGCAGGTTCGCCAGCTCCTGCTGGGAAAGGTTCCTTTCCATCCGCAAACGACGCACCATCTCACCGAAGAACTTTGACATGGCATATTTGTCCTTTCACCGTTATCCGTTCCTGTCGTGGACAGAACGGCGTTCAGTCCCTGTTGGAACAGTCTCCTTATGGTCCAAAATATCCATTATAATTCAGATTAGTCGAATCCGCGGGTGAAAACAATATCAAAAACCGGAAACGGATGTTTCCAAATGAAACTTTTTTTCTATCCGCAGGGTGGGTAAAATATATGGAGTGCCGGAAAAAATGAACAAAGTGCCCAATGCGCCCAAAGTGCCCAACATTTCCAAATGCAGGGGCGGGATTCGAAGGAATTGATTTCTATAATATAGTCGCCCCCAGTCCAGAGGCGCTTCCCGGCAGGCGAGCCTCATCAAAAGTGGGGGGCGGAGCGACTGGAAGCTTCCAAAGAGCTGGAACTGGCCTGATAGATGCGAGAATGCGAATCGTGGGCAGGCTGCCGGGAGACTGCAGCATGGAAAAAGCCGTGGAGTCCTTTCTGAATCTTTCTGGATGACAGTCATCGATGGGGAGGGTATATCAACTTGCACAAAGGAAAACCAGATGACGGCAATATATCCTGCATACGGCGTTATACGGATGCACGCAAATCACCGGCTGATTCCTGCTCTGCGCGATCCGCTGAGGGACTGATGTGAAAACAATCCTGGATTTCGGGGCATTGACGGAGCTCTCGGCAGTCCTCTTCGGGATGTTCGGACTGATCGTGGCCTTTCTCGCCCGGGATGTGGACCGATGGCCCAAGAGGCTGTGCCTGGCCCTGATGACCTCGGCGGTCGCCAGCGGTGCGCTCGCCCTGCTGGAGCGGGTCGTAACCCTGTATCCCTCTTCGCTGCTTTTCAGCCGGGCGGTGTTTCTCTCTGAAATGCTGGTCAAGCCGCTCCCGGCTTTGCTCGTGCTTGCATACTTCCTTTCCTGCACGGGGGAAGACATCCAGAGGAGCATGGTCATGCGCCTGCTCTGCGCACTGACGGCGGCGGGACTCGCAGCGGGAATCATGGCTCTGTTTTCTGGAGAGATTGGGGCGGCGCTGGAATTCTCCCTTTCGAAGGGTCTGTGGAGCGTACTGTATTTCGCACTGATCATCGCGGTCGTGCCCATCTCTCTGATTGCCCTCATCCGAAGGTGGAAGAAGCTTACCCGGGGGCAGCGCATCATGTTCCTGGTCTGCTTTCTCACGACGACGCCCCTGCAGCTCATTCTCATAGAACTTTATCTGATGGTCGGTCTGGTTCGACGCTATCTGGAGGAAAGGGACGAACTGGCACGGCAGAGAACCCGTGTTGCCGTGGCGCAGATGCGGCCCCATTTCATTTATAACACGCTGGTGAGCATCTATTACCTCTGCGCCCAGGACCCCTTGAAAGCCCAGTGCGTCATCAAGGATTTCATCCGCTATCTGCAGAATAACTTTAATGCGATAGGCATGGAGGATACGATTCCCTTTGAGCAGGAGCTGGAACACACCCGGGCATACCTCGCGGTGGAGCAGGCATGTTTAGAAGGGCAGCTCTTCGTGGAATTTGATACGCCGGTCCTGTTTTTCAGGCTCCCCCCGCTGACGCTCCAGCCCATCGTGGAAAACGCCGTTAAACATGGTCTGAGCCCGGAATTGGAGCCTCTGTCCGTTTTCATCATCACCCGGGAGCTGCCTCAGGGGGTGCAGATCATGGTGGAGGACACAGGCCCTGGTTTCACATCTTCGGGCGATACGCCCCAGCATGCCCTCAACAACATCCGCGAGCGGCTGAAGAACATGTGCGGCGGCACGCTTGAAATCGAACCGCGCCAGGCCGGAGGAAGCAGGGTGACCCTGTTCATTCCCCGGAGGGATGACTGAGACAAGTGCTGTGGCTGGAAAGTTATTGACTGACGATATTGCCTGCAAGCAAGCAGGAAGCTACACCCGCGAGCGTAAGATTCTGTTGATTATACGCATGTGGGCATATAGTGGTGAAAACCTGGCAGATTTCAATAGTTTCTGGTATAAAAATAAAAGCGTATTATGGAAACTGTTGTGTCTTTTGAAACATCTTTTGTAACTGTCCAGTCCGCTTTGCGCGCCGGCTGCGCAAAGCGAGGTCGTACAGTTCAAAAGCAAGGCCAGGCGCAGATTGCATGCGACGACAGAAACCTGCGCTCTGCCACGTACCTCCCAGGCGCCTGCGACTGGACAGCTACCATCTTTTTTTGATTTCTTTATTGAGTAAGCAGATGCTTGATGAAATCAACCTAACAATATTGAAAGGAGTGATGATATTTGAATGCATTGAACATTGTGCTGCTTCTGCTGTTTGAAGCGTCACTGGACATCGAACTACTCTTTAAGGTGCTCTACATCGTTGGCCTGATCGGGGTGTTCACGAAATCCGGCCTTGCCTGGTGGTGGGCACTGGTGCCCTGCTACAGGGATTTTCAGCTTTCCCGCTGTGCCGGACGGGAATCCGAGGGCCACGCATACTTCCTGACTGCAGTGATGATGGTCGTGTTGAACTTCATGAGTCTGTTTGTCCTGCAGGGGGGAAGCAATGTCATTTCGGGTAAGGTGATCCTGATCTCGATTTTGGCGATCACGGTGGGCATTGCCCGCTTAATCTATGGGCTTCGCATCTTCCTGGGCCTGATTGAGGTCTATGGCGTCAGAAAGCGTTGGCTTCTCTTGTGCATAACCGGCTATATTTCCTGGCTCCCACTGCTCATCTGGGGCTTTAGCAAGAAATACCAGCCAGGCTGGAAGGTGGAGGACATCAAGGCTATGCTGGCGAAGCTGGCCCACCAGGGCAGCGCCAGCGTCATGGACGAGGGACTGACGGTGAACCTGAAGGAACGGACCGTCATAGAGAACTTCCAGAAAAAGGTGCTGCTGCGGGACATCCACATGGCGATCCCCCAGGGCCACATGGTGCTGCTTCTAGGCGGCTCCGGCGCAGGGAAGACCACCTTCCTGAATGCCGTCAATGGCTACGAGAAGGCCAACGCCGAGGTCATGCTCAACGGCACCAACATGTACACCCAGTACAAAAAGATGCAGTACGAGGTGGGCTTTGTTCCCCAGAGTGAGATGATGCGGGGCAAGAATACCGTCATCAATACCCTTATGGACGCGGCCAAGCTGCGCCTGCCCATGGACGTGAGCGCCGCTGACCGCAAGGCCCGGGTGGAGGAGGTCATGGATATTTTCGGCCTCACCCCGGTGAAGAACAACCTGGTAGAGAAGCTCTCCGGTGGACAGAAGAAGCGCCTTTCCATCTCGATGGAGTTCATCTCCAACCCCTCGCTGTTCATCCTGGACGAGCCGGATTCCGGCCTGGACGGCGTGATGGCCCGGGAGCTGTTTGAGCAGCTTCGCAAGATTGCAGACACCGGCAAGATTGTCATCGTCATCACCCATACCCCGGACCGGGTAATCGACCTGTTCGACGACGTGATCGTACTGGCCAAGGATAGCGCCCGCACCGGACGCCTGGCCTACTACGGCAGCATCGAGGATGCCCGGAAGTTCTTTGAACGCGAGCGGATGGAGCAGATTGTGAAGTCTGTCAATCGCGTGGAAGAGGGCGGCGATGGCCTTGCCGATGAATTCGTCATGAAGTATGCGAGGGAGGTGGTATAGGATGGCCGAGACAAATGTGAAAAACGATTCTGGACGCCTGTTCAAGGCCCGTCACCGGGGCCGTTTTAGTCAGATTGGGATCTACTTCGCCAGACAGATGGTGATGTTCATCTACCAGAGCGACTGGAAGGTGCTGCCCATGGCGGCATTGATTGCAGGCCTGGTGGGTATGGTCATTCGCAACCGGCTGTTTATCAACATGGAAGGCACGCTGATGGGCGGCTTCGCCCTGGTCATGGTCTGCATCTGGAATGGCTGCTTTAACTCCATCCAGGTGATCTGCCGGGAGCGGGATGTGGTCAAACGGGAGCATCGCTCTGGTATGCACATCTCCTCCTATGTGGTCTCCCATATGATGTACCAGGCGTTGCTGTGCCTGATGCAGACTGTGGTGACGCTGTACGTGACCCGGACCGTGGGCGTGAAATATCCTGCACAGGGCCTGTTCACTCCATGGATGATTGTGGACTTCGGCATTTCGCTGTTCCTGATCACCTATGCTTCGGACATGATGTCGCTGTGGATTTCCTCACTGGCTCGAGATACCACCACGGCCATGACCATCATGCCCTTTGTGCTGATCTTCCAGCTGGTGTTCTCCGGCGGCATGCTGACGCTGCCGGACTGGACCCATTACATCACACCCCTTACCATCTCGAACCCCGCCATGAAAGTCATCGCGGCCCAGGGAGATTACAACAAGAGGCCGGTCATGACCATCTGGAATCAGTTGGACAAGATGCGGGATAAGGAGTTCAGCGTCACTGTCACCGTGGAGCAGATAGTTGATTTCCTCCAGAACGGGGATATCTCCGCCCTGCAGAATCTGCGGGAAACGCAGCTGACTCGGGTCTTCCAACTGGGTGAGATCGGGGATATGATGCAGGGCGATGACTTCGAGGCTTTCAAGCAGGAGCATGTGCTGGAGGAGATGTCCGTTGCCGAGATTCTGCGGGCTATGCGGGAAGAGGAGAGCTTACAGGACATCCTGGACTATGAGATCCAGTTGGATGAATCCGGGATCAGCCTGGGGGTTGTTCTCGATACCTTGTTAACAGATCAGGAGGTCATGGACCGCCTGGCCGAAGAACAGGCCGTCCCCACAACCACCGTGGGCGACGTACTGGACCTTTTGAACGCGGAAGGCCTGCTTGAAAAGTACAAGGATGTCACATTGGGCAAGGAGATCTACGTGCGCGATCTCATCGACATGCTGGCTGATAGCGAAAGCATGAAGGACTTCCGGGAGCAGAGCTACACCTATAACTCCACCATAGGAGAACTGGTGAACGTGATCGGCGAGGATCGGGTCAGGGACCTCCTGCAGAATAAGATCGCCGATGCCAGCTACAATTCTGATTACGATAATACCCAGGGCAACATCATGCAGTACTGGCTCACCCTGTTCCTGTTCGTGCTGGCTTTCGCGGCGCTTTCGACCATCACGCTTGAATTCATAGATAAGGACAAGCGTTGAGTATGCATGACTCCAGACTGCTGGGAGCGCGGAAGATGCCGTGAGCCTTCTTTCTGGACAATCGTATCCATAGCGCCATTCCAAAATGCTTCGTTCCTTCGGAACGTCTGCATTTTGGCCATACACGATCGATCTGAAAGGAAATGACATC